>JANOSQ010000639.1:0-4290 GCA_031415915.1 Fimbriiglobus sp.
CGTACATCTTCAGCGTCTCGGGCGTCTCTTTCGCCAGGTCGAGCACGTCCGGGGCGTTGGCCTGCATGCGCCAGCCGAGTTCGTAGGAGTTCGCCACGGCTTCGAGTTCGCGGTCGCCGGGGTTGGCCTTCAACTGCTCCGCGTGCAGATCCTTGAGCAGGTCGAAACGCGAGAGCTGATCGGACTGCGACAGCGACGACTTCAAATTGCGAATGGTCGCATCGGTGATAGCGCCGCCCGCTTTGCCGAGCGGCGTGCCCTGGTAGATGGCGGGGAGGAACGCGTTGCCGTAGTTGCGCGGGCCGCCGTTGCCGGAAGACGGGGCGATGCTCACGAAACCGGGGAGGTTGTCGTTCTCGGAGCCGAGGCCGTAGACGACCCACGAGCCGAAGCTCGGCCGGATGAAGTTGGTCGAACCGCAGTGCAGGAAGAGCGTGGCCGGGCCGTGGGCGACCCCTTCGGTGTGGAGTGAATGGACGAAGCAGAGTTTGTCGACGTGGGCGTTCGTCTCGGGGAATAGGTCCGATGCCCAGCGGCCGCTCTTGCCGTGCTGGGCAAACTTCCAGAGCGGTTTCATCACGCGCTCGTTGGTCCCCCGGCTGCCGGTGTTGGCGATGTTGCGGGCGTCGTCGAAGGGCATCTGCTTGCCGTCATCCTTCACCAACCGCGGCTTGTAGTCGTAGGAATCGACGTGGCTCACGCCGCCCTGCATGAACAGGAAGATGATTCGTTTGGCCTGCGCGGGCAGCGCGGGCTTCTTCGCCGCGAGCGGGTTGGCGGCGTGGGCCAGTCCGCCGAGGGCGAGGGCCCCGAAGCCGCAGCCCGTCCGGGTCAACCATTCGCGCCGACTGACGGGGAGGAACATGGGGGACCTTTTGGAGATTGCGGTATTTCGTTAGCCCGACGCGCTAGCGAGGGCGTCGGATGGAGTCTGCGACATCCGACGGCACATTCGCACCGGGTGCTATTCTTGGATCGATTCGCCTCTCGTCGGGTGTCGCGGGCTAACGGGAAGTCCGGAACTCGGCGGAGGCGAACAGCGATTGCACGACCCCCGCCCACGCGTCCGGCGGGGAGTTCTGCTTCTTCAAATACTTCCGCACGACATCGCGCTCGCCATCGGTCGGGGGGCGACCGAGCGCCGAGCGGTACACGTGCGCGATGCGGGCATCGTCGTTCGCTAACGGCAGCTTCAGCAACTTCACCGCGGCGAGCTTGGCCTGCTCGATGGGGAACGGGTTGTTGAGCAGGAACAACGCCTGCGGGGCGACGGTGCTGGTGTTGCGGGCGCCGACGACGACGCTCGGATCGGCGAAGTCGAACGCCTCGAAAAACTCGGGGAGCGAGTTGCGGAACACCGGCAGATAGACGCTGCGGCGGGTGTCGTTCGCTTTGTACCAGTAGTCGGATTCCAACTTCGCGGGATAGGTCTGCCCACCGCGTTCGGCGCCGAGCGCCCCGCTGATGCTGAGCATGGAATCGCGGATGACCTCGGCGTCGAGTCGCTTGCGGTTGGCCCGGCCGAACAGGCGATTCTCGATGTCGGCCGGATTCGCCGATCCGGCGCTCTGGCGGTAAGTGCGGCTCAGCACCATTGATCGCACGAGCTTCTTGACCGACCACTCCTCGGCGACGAATTGGGTCGCAAGGTAATCGAGCAATTCCGGGTGGCTCGGGGCTTCGCCGGTGGTGCCGAAGTTGTCGGCGGTGCGGACCAAGCCCGAACCGAAGACCCAGTGCCAAGCGCGGTTGGCGAACACCCTCGCTGTCAACGGGTTGTCAGCGGAGGTGATCCACTCGGCTAGTTCCAACCGGCCGCTCTGGGTTTTCGGCATCGCCGGGGCTTCGCCGGTGGTCGCCACTTGCAGCACGCCGCGCGGTGCCACCGCACCTTGGTTGCTCACGAGGCCGCGGATGTGGATCTTCGCCTCTTCCACCTTGGCCCGCTCGACCACGCTCAGTGCCATCGGCCGCTTTGGCCCGGTGGCTTGAAGTTTCTTCAACTCGTCTTCCAAAGCTTTGAGCGCGTTGGGTTCGAGTCCCTTGACGTTGGGTTCGTCTTTCTTCGCTTCTTTCTTGTCGAGCGGGATGAAGACGACCGCGTCGGCGGTGACGTGCCCCATCGTCCCCTCGTTGGCGACGATGACGAAGCTCTGGCCGCCTTTCTCGAACTTGTATTCGCCGAGCGAGACGTACCGCCCCTCCACCGGCGGGGCCTTGCGCATGTCCACGGCGATGGTCTTCTCGCCGTCGGCGCCGAACACCGTGACGGGCACGTTCGCTGCCCGGCTCGCACTCGCGGAGTACGACAGCCGCACTTCGTACTGTCCCGTCGCCGGGAGTTCCGCGGTGTACGTCAGGCTCTTCTCCCCTTTCCCGGCAGCGTCGTCGTGGATGTAGCCGGCGCCGATGTACGTTCCCGTCGAGGTCGAATCGCGCCACTCGCCCGTCTTCTTCGCCTGCGAGTCGTCGATGACGATCCCCTTCACATCGGCGATGGCCATGGCGCCTTTGCCCGCTTTCCCCGCGGCAGCGGACTTGGTCGTGCCAATCTTCGCCTGCAGCGCCGCGACTCGCTCTTCGTACTTCTTCAGCTCCGCTTCGAGCGCCGGTTCCACGGGCAAGGGCACGTCTTTCCACACCGACACGTTGGCGTCGTCGGTCGCTTGGACGTTGCGGAAGATCCCGGCGAGGGCGTAGTAATCCTTGGTCGGGATCGGGTCGAACTTGTGATCGTGGCAGCGGGCGCAAGTGACGGTCTGCCCCAGTAGCCCCTTGGTGACCACGTCGAGCATCTCGTCGACGATGTCCATCCGCAGGACCTTCTTGTCCTGCTCTTCGAGGTTGTGGTTGCCCATGGCCAAGAAGGCCGTGGCGACGATCTGCCGGCGCCGCTCCTCGGTATTCTTGGCCCGCATCAAATCGCCGGCGATCTGCTCCTTCAGGAACTCGTCGAAACGGCGGTCGGCGTTGAAGCTGTCGATGACGTACTCGCGGTAGCGCCACGATTCCTTGAGGATGAAGCCGCGCAGCGTCAGCGATTCGGCGTAGCGCGCCACGTCGAGCCAATGCCGGCCCCAGCGCTCGCCGAATTCGGGCCGCGCCAGCAGCTTGTCCACGCGGGTCTCGAACGCCTTCGGATCCTTGTCGGCGACAAACTCATCGATTTCGTCCGGCGTCGGCGGCAGACCGATGAGGTCGAAGTAGACGCGCCGGAGCAACGTCGGCTTGTCCGCATCGGCGCTCGGCTTCAACCCCTTGGCTTCGAGCTTGACGAGGATAAAGCGATCGAGTTCGTTCGTCGCCCACGCTTTGTCGGCGGTCGTGGGAATGCTCGGCGCTTTCACGGGCCGATAGGCCCAGAACTTCCGGCCGTCGGCGACGCTCATGCCGATTTGCTTCTTGCCCACGGCACCCGAGCGCGGGTCGGCAGCTCCGGCTTTGATCCACACTTCGAAGTCGGCGATCACTGCCGCGGGCAGTTGCCCTTCGGGTGGCATGTGCGAACCGCCCTGATATTTCAGGCTTTTCAGCAGCAAACTCTCGCCCGGTTTGCCGGGGGCGATGACGGGCCCGCTGTCGCCGCCGGCCTGCCAGCCGGCTTTGCTGTCGAGCTTCAACCCACCCTTGAGCTTCTTCGCCGACTCGGCCGCATCGCTGTGGCAGCGCTGGCAGTGCTCCACGAGTACCGGCCGGATTTTGGCTTCGAAGAATTCCAATTGCTGCGGCGGCTCGGCACCGCTGGCGGTACCGAGGGCCAGCAGAGCGAAAGTGGCTGCGAATCGGAACATGCAAAGACCCAATCCCACGGGCGACGATGATCGACAGTATGATCGCCGTCGCCGTTTCTTGCAAGCATGGTAGGTGTGGTCACATCGGTGATTCAGATTCGTTCCTTTCAGAGCCTTTCAGAGCCGAAACGTCCGGCTCCGATCCTACAAACTACTTCACTTCGTCATTTCCTTCAGCACGGCTTCGAGGAGTTTCTTCGTGGCGCGGATGCCGTCGGGTTCGCTCAGCTTGCCTCCCTCGTACTCGATGCCGACGTAGCCCGAGTACTTGTGCTTCTTCAGCACGATTTCCATCATCTTGCGGTAGTCGGTTTTGGTCTCGTTGCCCTTCTCGTCGAAGTCGTGGCTCTTGGCGCTGACGCCCTTGGCGAATGGCATCAGTTCGTCCACGCCCTTGTAGCGGTCGTACTCCTCGGTGTTGCTGACGCGGTAGTTGCCGAAGTCGGGGAGCGTGCCGCAGGTCTTGAGGTCCACCTTCTTCATCACCTTCGCCAGCCAC
>JANOSQ010000640.1:0-3511 GCA_031415915.1 Fimbriiglobus sp.
ATTGACGGCATTGCTGCTTCTTGGCCCGGCATGCCGTGCGGACGAACTCGAAACCGCGCAACTCAGCGCGCACGTAGCGGCGCTGCGCCTTCGCGATGTTGATTTTAACAATTGCCTGCTCAATTTCGAATGCGCGAACACCATCAGATATAACGGCAAGATCACGATGGTTCAGAAAGGGAGCATGCAATTCGCTCGCTGGAATATACATTTTATGTCCGACTCGAAACTGATTGTCACCGACATCTGGTCGGACGATCATCTCCAGAAGTTCCCCGATACCAAAGAGAACAGGCAATTGCAACTCGCCGACGCAATTTGCCGTGAAATAGTTCATAAAAGAAACGAACTTGCGAACATGACAAAACTCGCATGCGTTTCACCTTATTAAGTGAATCGCACGCGAGTCCTTTCTATACACGACTCGCCCTTACGAAAACAGCGCCGTCACCGTTTCGCCCTTCACCAGCTCGCGCGGTTGGTTCAAGTGGTTGTAGACGATCGTGTCCGGCTTGATGCCGATGCTGTGGTAGATCGTCGCCAGCAGCTCGGTCGGGTGGACCGGGTGCTCGCTCGGGGCGCTGGCGGTTTTGTCCGACTTGCCGTGGACGTAACCGCGCTTGATGCCGGCGCCGGCGATCAGCGCCGTGTAGCAGTAGGGCCAGTGATCGCGGCCGTCATCGGAGTTCTGATTGCCGGAGGTGCTGACACCGCGGCGCGGGCTGCGGCCGAACTCGCCGACGACCACCACCAGCGTGTCCTTGAGCATCCCGCGGTCTTCGAGATCTTCGATCAGCGCCGAGACGCCGGCGTCGAGCAGCGGGGCCGCTTGCTTCTTCATCCGCTCGCTCAGGCCGACGTGGACGTCCCAAGAGTGGGCGTCCGCGTTGGCGACCTTGGGCCACGTCACTTCGACGAAGCGGGTGCCGGCTTCGACCAGCCGCCGGGCGAGCAGGCAGCATTGGCCGAAGGTGTTCTTGCCGTACTTCTCGCGGAGCTTGTCGTCTTCCTTCTTGAGGTCGAAGGAGTCACGAGCACGACCGCTGAGCACGAGGCCGAGGGCTTTGCCGTAGTACGTATCGAGTTCGTACTTGCTCACGGCTTGTTCGATCTCGGGCATCCCTTTGGACACGGTGTCGCGCAGGGTGGCCCGGCGTTCCATCCGCACCGGCGAGAGCTCCTCGCGGAGTTTCAAGTCGTCGACCTTGATGTTGTCCATCTTGTTCAGGTTGGTGTCGTCGCCGGCCGGGTAGAGCAGGTACGGGTCATAGGCTTTGCCGAGGAAGCCGGCGCTGCCGCCCTTGCCGACAACGTTCGATTCTTGCAGCGGTCGCGGCATCATCACGAACGGGAGCATCGGGACTTCGGGCGGCTTGAACTTGATGATGTTCGAGCCGAGCGTCGGGAAGTCCTTCGGGCTTGGAGGCTCCAGTTGCCCCGACGGGCTGACTTTGTCCGTCGTGTAGCCGGTGTGCATCTGGTAGATGGCGGCGGTGTGGTTGAACAGGCCGTTGGGCGTGTAGCTCATGGTGCGGATGAGCGTCGTCTTATCGAGGACGTTGGCGATCTTCGGCAGCAACTCGGTGACGTTCGTGCCCGTGACTTTCGTCGGGATCGGTTTGAAGATCGACCGCACCGAATCGGGGACGTTCTCTTTCGGATCCCAAAGGTCGAGGTGGCTCGGGCCGCCTTGGAGGTAGATGAGGATGACCGACTTCGCCTTGCCGAAGCCCTTGCCGCCGGTGGTTTCCGGCGTCGCTTTGGGGGCGGGGGCGTTGTTGTTCCCCTGCGCTTGGAGGGCGAGCACGTTGGCGAGCGAAATGCCGAGGACACTGGAGCCCCCGATGCGGAGCAGGTCGCGACGGGTGACGCCATCACAGGTGTCGTGGGCGGTGAAACCGGGAATCGCCAGCATGAGCGATACTCCAAAGGCGGGGGAGAGGAGGCGGAGGCGGGGATCGACTTATCTATAGGCTACCCGCGCGGTTGGGGCGACGCAATGGAAAAAACGGGATCGTGTGAACCAGATTTCGGCAGGCGAGTTTTTCGCGTCAGCACCGGGGTTCAGAATGGTTCAACCGGCGTTGCGGGCGTAGGTGTGCACCCTCACGGTTGTCGGGCTTCGACCCGGCGGTACTTGAAGGCTCGGATCACAGTCCATTTCCGACGCAAATCCTTGCCGCGCAGAGGTCGTTCCGCATGGAGGAGTTCATTTCGCGGTAGGGTGGGTGGGTTGACGGCGGAATGACGATGCGAGGCGCTGACGGCCTTTGCAAACGCTGGTCAGGAATCCGACGTTAACGGTGCAACCGTTCCTCACCCCCTACAATTCTTCCATGCACGCGATTCTGATCGCCGGGATAGCGATGGTCGGGCTGCCGGTGCTGCTGCACCTCATCATGAAGCAGCAACCCAAGAAGCTCGTCTTCCCGGCACTGCGCTTCCTCCAGCAGAAGCAGAAGACCAACCAGCGCAAGATGCGGCTGCGCCACTTCTTGCTCCTCGCCCTGCGGATGCTGTTGATCCTGCTCTTCGCCCTCGCGCTGTTCCAACCGAAAATCGGCGAGAAGTACAAAGCCCCCGTCCTCGGCGAGTTCACCCTCCTCGGCGGCGGGTCGTTCTTCTCCCCCCTCGGCGAGCAACCGGTCGCGGCGGTGCTCATCGTCGATACCAGCCCGAGCATGGGCTACAAGGTGCAGGGTGTCTCTCGGTTCGATGAAGCCAAGCGGCGCGCCCACGAATTCCTCGACGACCTCCCCGCCGGGTCGCGCGTCGCCATCCTCGATCCGAACGAACCGATTGCCACCTACGCCGACAACGTCCCCGACGCGCACAAGAAAATCGACGCCATCCCGGCGCCGACCGGATTCGCCCCGCCCATCACCGATGCGCTCGCCACCGCTTACGACACGTTGAAGGACGCGGAGAAAGACACCGACGCCGGCGAACCCTTTCCGCGGGTGGTCGTCGTCTTCGGGGATCGCACGAGCGCCAGTTGGGATCCCGCCCGCACCGAAGGATTGGTGAAACTCCGCGATGCCGCCGCTCCGGCGAACGCCGCCAAGGTCGCGCATTTGTTCGTCGATGTCGGCGTGGAGAAGCCGACGAACGTGGCGATCCTGAACGTGGCGATGAAGCCGCAGTTGCTCTCGGGCACCGCGCCGGCGGTGTTGAACGTGACCGTCCGCGCGGATGGCGCCGACGTGCCGAGCGCGAAGTTGGAAGCCATCCTCGACGACGGGGCCAAGGTCGATGCCCGCGAAGTGGCCCTCGCGGCCGGCTCGCCGCAGGGGGTGCAATTCACCTTCGCGGGGCTGACACCCGGCTATCACACCGTCGTCTTCAAATTGAGGGATGACAACCTCGCCTTCGACAACGAGCGAAGTTTCACCTTCGCCGTCGCCGAGAAACGCAAGATCCTCACGATCACCGATCTGCCGTTCGACGCGGCCTTCTGGCAGTTGGCCCACGCCAAGCGGCAGGAGTTCGAGTGCACCGTCGTCCAGACGGA
>JANOSQ010000641.1:0-1561 GCA_031415915.1 Fimbriiglobus sp.
CGTCCGCAGGGCGAACTCGCGCTGCTGCGGGTCGGGCTGCTTCGCCGCGTTGAGTTCCTTGATCCACGTCGCCAAATCCTTCCCATCGACGAACTTCGGGTATTCGACCTTCTTCGGCTCCTTCGGCGGTTCTTCCGGCTTCAGCGGCTCGACCTTGGGCGGTTCCACGGGCTTGGGCGGTTCCACGGGCTTGGGCGGTTGAATTTGGGTGATCGGCACCGCCGGCTTCGGGACTTCGATCTCCACGGGCACGATCGGTTTCGGCAGCGTCGGCCGGATCGTCGAGCGGGGTCCAGGCTCCGGGTTCGTGGGAATGCTCGGCGGCGCGATTTCTTCCCGTACGGGGGCGGGCGCGACTTTCGTCGGTTCGGTCAACGCGGGTATCGGCGACGGCTCGACTTGGGCCACGGGGGCGCTCGGCTTGCCGCAGCCGAGTGCGAAGGTGGCCAACCCGCCGGCGATCCAAATTCGACGCGATGCAGCCATGTGGCAACTCCTGCACGAAGGTCACACACTCAGAATACCCGTTCCCGCCCCACCAAAGCAACACGTTCGCCCGGAGTTCCGTTGGCCGGGGCTGGCCGGCGCCGGCGCAATCCGTTGACTGAACCGCGTGGAACCGATCGAACTCCCCTGGGACGGACGCAAGCGGCGCTACTGGCTGGCACCGCGCCGTCTCCCCCTCTCCGTTTCGGAGTGGGGGCCGGGGGGTGAGGTCTCTTTAGTATTGATGCTCCACGGCACCGGCGGCTCCGCCCGGCTGGCCATCGAAGAAACCCGCCTGGCCGACTTCGCCGCTCGGAACGGCTTCGCCGTCGCCTTCCCCGACGGACTGCCGGTGAACCCGGATCGACCGGCCACGTTCCTCAGCAACCCGCAGCGCTGGAACGACGGCAGTACGAAACCGGGGGACAAACTGCACAGCGCGAACGACGATGTCGGTTTCTTGGAAGCGGTGATCCTCGACGCCATCGCCCGAACGGGAGCGGATCGCGTCTTCCTGGCGGGCTTCTCCAACGGCGCCGGCATGGCCTTCCGGTTCGCCGCCGAGCGCACCCACTTGATCCGTGCCGTCGCCCCCGTCGCGGGGCACTGCTGGATCGATGACCCCAAACCATCGCGGCCGATCCCGACGCTCTTTCTCCTCGGCGACCGCGACCCGCTCATCCCGATGACCGATGGCCCGGTGAATCTGCCTTGGTTCACTCAACCCGTTCACCGACCCGGCATCGGCCACAGCTTGAGGAAGTGGGCGAAGGGGTTGGGGTACGGATCGACCCCGGAGGCGATCTCAGAATCGGCCGGCCTCCGCATCGAGCACTACGGCCCCGCGTTCCGCAGCATCACCATCGGTGGCTTGGGTCACCACTGGCCCGGCGGTCAGGGTTTGCTGAACCCGAGGATCGGGGGCGAACCGTCGAACTCGCTCGACGCCAATGAGGTGATTTGGGAGTTCTTCCGTTCTTCGTAGGGCGGGGTGGGGGGGTGGGGACCCCCCCCCGGGTTGATGTGGCGCACCGGGGGGCCGCTAAAACCCCCCCCCCCACCCAAAAAACCCCCG
>JANOSQ010000642.1:0-2800 GCA_031415915.1 Fimbriiglobus sp.
CTCCCATTGGCCTTCAGCGACGATGCATGCGAATTCGCCGTGTCGGAAGTGACGAATCACCTCCTCACGAACATCGGCACGATCCGAAAGTTCGTCGAACGGGAGATCATGTGCGAAGGGTTTGTCGGCGGGAAGGGGATCGTACGGATTGCGGCGCGGGTATAATCCCCCCATGCTTCTCCAAATCGCCTCCGTCGTTCCCTGCACCGAAGCCGAAGGGCCGGGGAAGCGGTTCGCGCTTTGGTTTCAGGGTTGCCCGTTGCGGTGCCCCGGTTGTTGCAACCCGGAGTACTTGCCGTTCCAGGGCGGGCAGGCGCTCGCGCTGTCGGATGTGCTCGGGCAAATCCCGCCGGGCGTGGAGGGGATCACCCTTTTGGGCGGCGAGCCGTTTGCCCATGCGGAAGGAGCGGCCGCACTCGCGCGGGCGGCCCGTGAACGGGGATTGTCGGTGATGGTCTTCACCGGCTACCTCCGGGAAGATTTGGAAGCCCGAACCGACTCCGCCATCGCCGAATTGCTCGCTTGCACGGACATCCTCGTCGATGGGCCTTACGACCGCGAGCGACCGGACTCCGCTAGGCGTTGGATCGGTTCGACCAATCAACGCATTCATTTTCTGACGCCGCGGTACCGGGCGGACGATCCCTGTTGGCAGCAGCGGAACACGCTCGAAATCCGCGTGCGCGGCAAAGAGATCGTGGTGAACGGCTTCCCGGCCATTCCCGCACTAGGATTGTGGAAGGGCTGGACGCGGAAGTCGGCCCCGACCGCACGGAAGACCGGGACTGAGGAATGACGATCAGCCAGACATCCGGCCCGCCCGCCGTCTCCCGCTTCGAGTACAACTTGCTGCGGATTCTGCGGTTCCTCCTCGGCCAGATGCCGGCGGATCAGGCCATCAACCTCGTGTATGCGAAGTTGCCGGCACCCCCGTGCCTGACGCGGACGTGCATCCGGATCGCCCAAGACACCTTGGCCAAAGCGACCATCTTGCACCTCGCGAAAGCCGGCGGTTGGCGCCGCGACCGGTATTTGGTCGGGGGTCAGCCGACGGAGGGGCGAATCTGGGAGCGACTGCCGTTGGAGTTCCGAACCTTGTCGTTCGGCCCGGCGCCCTTGGCGTTTCTGCTGTGGCTCACGGCCGAGAAGCCGACCGAGTCGAACCGCTGGGATACCACGGGCACCTTAACCCCGGCCGATGAACTCTTCTTCCTGATGGCCTACGAGGCGCTGAAAGTGGATCCGGAGATTTCCCAAGCCGTCTCGGAGAAGCGTTGTTTCCGCGACAATCTGCTGGTTCGGCTCGCCAACGCCGGAGATTTCGCAGGGCCGGGCGGTTTGCAGGCTCCCGATTATTCGAGCAGTTTCCAGGGCGTGCGGGCCGCGATTTTGGAATGCCTTCAGCCGCTGCTCGCCCAGCGCTGGATCCGGTCGGAACGTGCCAAAGGGCAAATCGGCGACTGGCGACGCATGCGGCTGCAAGGGGAAGCGGAGTTGGCGGTGTTGCGGTCGTACCTCCAAGCCGCGAAGGACGCGCACCGCCCCGATTTGGCCCGGTTCGTTGTGAACGCGAACGCCGCGTTGTTCGCCCCGCCGGAATTGGGGCTCGGGTTTTGGACCGGCGGCTTGCAAGGGCAAGGGCCGGGGCGGCTGGCGGATCGGATCGAAACGCAAAGGGCGGCCTTGGCTTTCCCCCGGCAGCTCGAAACGCTGCAAAGCTGGGAACGACAAGCCCGAAACGTCGGGTATCATGAAGAGGGTTACGCCGCGAGCCAGCTCTGGAAAGCGGATTGGGAGAAGGCGCAGGGCGACGCCCTCGCTACCAAAGCGCGGGTGCTCGTCGAACGGCTCGACCCCCTGCGAACGGGGTGATTTTGTTAGCGAGGGTCCGAGGAGCTATCGCATGAGTCGCGCTTACCGCATCACCGTGAAAGAATCGTCCACCCGCGAACTCAAAGGTTCGGACGAGATCTGCACGCAACTCGAAGTGCTCGAGATCCTACCGCCGGATGCCATGGGCGAACTGCTGAAGAAGGAATTGGTTCAAAAAGGCTACGCCGAGAACCCCGATGGCACGCTCTCGCGGTCGGACGGCAACACCACCGTGACGGTGAACCCGAAGACGTTCGAAGTCTCGGTGAGATCCCAAGTCGGCGAGGAAGTCACGCTGGAATCGAAGCGCGAAACCTTCGGGTACGACGATGTCGGCCCCACGCAAAAGGAACTGCGGGAACGGCTGAAACAGCAGATCGATGCCGAGCTCGACACCAAAGCCGAGCGGGAGTCCGAACGGCTGCAGGGCCAAGCCACCGCCGAGTTGGAAGAGAAGTTGTGCGACCTCCAGCCGGAACTCAGCGAAGTCGTGAACAAAGTGACCCGCGAAGCCCTCAAGCAGAAAGCTCGACAACTCGGGAACATCAAGGAACTCAGCGAAGACGAAGCGACGGGTTCGCTGACGATCAGGATCGAGGTGTAGGTCACGCTCGGCGTGACGATTTCCCCGACTCTGTGCGGATAGGGCGTCACGCGGAGCGTGACCTACAAGACTCCATACCCGGAACCCGATGAGCATCCTGACCACCGAAGCCGAATTGCCTTCTTCGCTCGACCTCCAGCAGGCCGTGGAAGCCGCGTACGCCGCGGAACTCGCCGACATCGCGAGCACCATCCTGCGCGGATTGCCGAGCCTCGTGGAATGCGACAAGGAACTGGCCCCGTTTCTGTTCATGAGCGTCCGCGCCCGCTTGCGCGAGCGCAACCTCAAGTGCATCTACCTCGACGGGCGACCGCGCGACACAGA
>JANOSQ010000643.1:0-1612 GCA_031415915.1 Fimbriiglobus sp.
CTCGGCAAAGACTACTCCGACGTGACCTTCGCCGACGGGTTGTTCGTCACGAAGCGCGGCGGGCCAGGGATCATCGGTCACACTTGGTGGGGCTTGACCTACGACCAAGAGCGGAGGGAACTCCTGTTCCTGAATACGTGGGTGACCGAGCGGAAGAAAATGGCGGAGCTATTGAAGGGCGACCCGAAAGAGTTGTACGACGGCCCGTCGCTCTGGGCGTTCGACCCGGCCAAGGGGACTTGGAAGCCATTGAAGCAAGAGAAGCCCTTCCCGAAGGACATCTTCGGCGGGATGCTCGAATACATCCCCGATTTGAAGGGGTCGGTTTGGCACGCCAACAATTGGCAGATGCAGGGCACCTGGAAATACGACCCCGAGAAAAACGGCTGGACGAACCTGAAGGCCAACGGCGGCGGCAAAGAGTTCGATAAGGAATCGGCCGAGCCCGAGCAGGTCGGCTACTACGACCCCGCGCGCAAGATGCTGATCGTCCACCGACACAAGAGCACGCACCATTACGACGCGAAGACCAACGCGTGGAAGAAGGTGCTCGCCTTCGATAAAGACTCGGGCGAAGTCCCCTACGGCCACGATGCGTTCAGCACCTTCCACCACGATCCCGCCAGCGGTCACGGGCTGTTGCTCGATTACAAAGCCAACGCATTGTGGGCCTACGACCCGGATCGGACATCTTGGACAAAGCTGAGTCCCGAGGGCGACGCCATGCCGAAAGACGGCAAACGCCTGGCCTACTTCGATCCGCTGCGGAAAGTGTTCGTGATCGCGGACGGGGTGAAAGTGTGGGTGTACCGGTATCGGTGAAGATTGGCGAGCGTGCCGTGTTTGCGATTCGAAAACACGGCACGCTCACGCCGTGCCGCTCGCCAATCTTCACTCCCCCTTCAGCCGGTAGCCGAATTGGGCGCCGCCCAGGTCGGCTGCTTCGATGACCACGAGCGTGTAAGTGCCGTCGCGCGGCAGGGTGCGTTCCAGCGTCGGGTCGGGGGAATCGCCGGTGTCATCGACCAAGCCGACGACGGCTTTGGCGTCGTCGTAGAGTGTCAACAAGATGTCGGTCGGGGCGCCGAGTTGGGCGGCGAGGATCGCGAACTTCACCTTCTGCCCCTTCCTGCCCTCGAATTTGAAGGCGTCCACGTCGCGCTCTTTGGAGATCGTGCCTTCCACGGTGACCGGTAGAGCGATCGCCTGCGCTTGGGCGAAGTTGTCGTTCGGCTCCTTCTCCGCGACCGGCTTGGCCACGACGATCAACTTGTAGACCGCACTGGCACCGCCGGGGGCGGTGACCGTCAGTGGCACGCTTTCCGGGACGTAATCCTTGGCGAACTCGAGTTCGACTTCGCACTCGGTATCGCCGAGCTTGTTGGCCGGGTAGTTGTTCGGCACCCCCGCTTTCTTCCCCTTGCCGATGAGCTTGGCCGCGACCTTGGCGTCGCCCGATTTCACCTCCGTGACGCCGTCGAGCTTCTGGCCGCGCAGGGTCAACTTGAGCTTCGGCGCCGGGGCGACGACGAGCGGAGTCGAGTATTGAACGACGGGGAGATCCTTCGCCGGCGGCTTCGGCTGGGCGAGCAACGCAAAGGGGATGAGTAGA
>JANOSQ010000644.1:0-1749 GCA_031415915.1 Fimbriiglobus sp.
TGCAATCCGTTCGGCTCTTCGCTGTTCCAGCCGAAGGAGCAACTCTCGCCGGCGATGTCGAACCGGAGAGCGTTCTTCCGACCGGCCGCGACCTGCGACACCGTGAACGAACCCCGCGCTCCGCCTTTGAATCGCAGCAGAATCGACGCGTGATCTTCCGTGGTCACCCGGATGCGCTCGATCTTCGCCGACACGGATTTCGGCCCGCGGAAGGTTTCGCTGCCGCCGAGCGGCTTCAACCGCTCCGGGTGGACGGTCTTCAAATCGGCGAAGACGGCTTCGACTTCCAACCCGCTGATGAAGCAAACTGTGTCGAGCCAGTGCGTGCCGATGTCGGCGACGGCCCGCAGCGCGCCGCCTTCGCCTGCCGAGACGCGCCAGTTGTAATCCCCCGGCAGCAGCAGCCAATCCTGCAGGTAGTCCCCCGTGATGTGGAAGACGCGACCGAGGTGCCCGGCCCGGCGGCGCGCGCGGGCTTCGAGCACCAGCGGGTAGAAGCGCACGTTGTAGTTCACCGCCGCGACGACCCCGCGTTTGCGGGCGAGGGCGACCAGCTCCGCGGTTTCCGCACTGGTCATCGCGAGCGGTTTTTCGCAGACGACATGCTTGCCGGCGTTCAACACCCGCTTGCACTGCTCGTAGTGGTGGACGTTCGGCGAGGCGAGGTGGATGACCTGCACGAGCGGATCATCCAAGAGCTCGACGAGGTCGGCGTATCCGCGGGGAATCCCGAGGTCGCGGGCGGCGAGAAACGATTTTTCCGCGCTCGAGCCGAGGAGGCCGACGACCCGGTGGCCGAGGCGGCGGAGCGCCTCGACGTGCACTGGGCCGATGAATCCGATCCCCACGACGGCGGCGCCGATTGCGGCCATGTTGAACTTCTCATCATTCTTTCTGGATGACGGGGGTAAAATACGACGATATTATCGAAAGAGTCCGCCCAGTTCGGCGAATGCCCCGGAGCCACACGATGCGAACCTTGCAACGATCACTCTGGGCCGCGGCGATTTCCGCCCTCTTCGCCGGCGGTGCCGTCGCCCAAACGACGACCACGACGACGCCGACGACGACCACCGGGGCGACCCAAACGACTGGCGGCGGCGCAACCACTCGCACCGGCACCGGGGGAACCCAAGCCGGGGCCGGCGGCTTGCAGAGCCTCGACTTGGCCACCCAGCAAGCCCCGGCCATCACGGCCCCATCCCAGTTGAACATCACCAACTCGGCTCTGCAAGCGTCGAACGCGTTCAACAAGTATTACGCCAACCCCTATTACCAAGGCCGCGCCGGCGCCACCACCGGCGGCACGGCGGGTTCGAGTTCCAACACCCCCGGCGGCTTCGGCGTCGCCCTGTACGGAACCACGGGCACCGGAACCGGAACCACCGGCGCCCGCAACACCACCGGCGGCGGAACCGCCCGCACCGGTGGAGCCACTGGCACAACATCCGGCTTCGGCGGCACCACCGGTACGGCGGCGTCCACCACCGGTTTCGGCGCCACGGGAACCACCGGGGGACGAGGCGGAGCCCAACAAGGCGGCTTCGGCGGCACCACGGGCGCCCGCGGCGGTCAACAAGGGGGCACCCAGCAGAACAACGGCTTAACCACCGGCCGGCAGATCTCGTACACGGCCACCCTCAAGTTCGCCGCCCCCAGCATTCCGGTCGCCCAGATGCAAACCGACCTCCGCGGAATGATCGACACGTCGAGCAGCATCGCCGACGCCAAGGGGGTCAATGTGACCGC
>JANOSQ010000645.1:0-2164 GCA_031415915.1 Fimbriiglobus sp.
TCTCCGCGTTGTTGCTCCTCGCCTCCGCTCCCTTCGCCTACGCGGCCGATTCCAAGCCGGGCGTCGGCCCCGCCTACGAAGAAGAACCCTTCGGCGTCGCCCCCGAGGTGAAGGATCCCAAAGACCCCAAGAAGATCCTCCGGGCGGAATCCAAAATCACCGCGTTCACGCTCATCAACAAGAGCGGCGCCAAGGTGAAGATCATCAGCCTCGGCGGGGCCGTCGCCGAAGTCCACGTCCCCGATAGCGAAGGCAAGTTCGCCGATGTCGTGCTCGGCTTCGACAAGATCGACGGCTACCTCGGCAAAGACAATCCTTTCTTCGGCTGCATCACCGGTCGCGTGGCCAACCGCATCGGCGGGGGCAAATTCAAGCTCGATGGCAAGGACTACACGCTGCCCACGAACAACGGCAAGCACTCCCTCCACGGCGGCGAGTTCGGCTTCGATAAAGCCGTCTGGCGCGGCGAACCGAGCCTCGGGCCGCAGGGGCCGCTCGTCAAGATGACGTACAGCAGCAAGGACGGCGAGCAGGGCTACCCCGGCCAACTCGACTGCGTCGTCACCTACACGTGGACGAACGCGAACGAACTCATCATCACCTACGCCGCCACGACTTCGAAGACGACCATCGTGAACCTGACGAACCACAGCTACTTCAACTTGGGCGGGCACGCCAGCGGCACGATCTTCGACCACACGCTGGAACTCGTCGCCGACAAGTACACCCCCGGCGACGAGGGATTGCTGCCGACGGGCAAGATCGACCCGGTGAAGGACACGCCGTTCGACTTCACCAAGGCGACGAAGATCGGGGCTCGACTCAAAGAAGTGAAGGGCGACCCGGTTGGCTACGACCTGAACTTCGTGCATGGGGACAAGCGGTTGGCCAAGCCGAAGCTCGTGGCCACGGTGATCGAGCCGAAGAGCGGCCGCAAGCTGGAAGTGCTGACGACGGAACCGGGCGTCCAGTTCTACACGGGCAACTTCCTCGACGGCGGTGCCAAGGGCAAGGGCGGTGCGATTTACAAGCAGTACAACGCGTTCTGCCTCGAAGCGCAGTTCTTCCCGGACTCGCCGAACAAGCCCGAGTTCCCGAGCATCGCGCTGAAACCGGGCGAAGAATACACGCAGACGACGATCTACCAGTTCGGCACGGTGGCGAAGAAGTGACACTGCCTTTCGCCGAAGAAACCGCCCGTGCCCGCGCCGCGCAAGCGGCTTGGGCACGCATTCCAATTCGGGAGCGGTTGAAGTCGGTCCGAGCTTTCCGGGCCAAGCTGGTCGATTCCCCGGACGAACTGCTGACCGCGATCGAGGCCGATGTCCACCGGCCGCCGACGGAGGTGATCGGCACCGACGTCCTGAGCACCGCTTCGGCCGCGAAGTGGCTCGAAAGAAGGGCCGCGTCGATTCTCGCTCCGCGCCGCATCGGGGATCGCCCCCTCTGGCTCTTCGGAGTTTCGACGACCCAACTGCCCCGGCCGCATGGGATCGTCGGCATCATCGGCACGTGGAACTACCCCCTCTTTCTGAATGCCGTGCCGATCTTGCACGCGCTCGTCGCCGGCAACGCGGTGCTCTGGAAGCCGAGCGAGCAGACTCCGCGCCTGGCGGTCGTGCTCCACCGTCTGCTGTCGGAATCCGGCTTCCCCGCCGACCTCTTTCAACTGCTGCCCGCGACTCGGGAAGCCGGCCCGGAACTCGTCGAAGCCGACATCGACTTCCTCCACTTCACCGGCTCGGACACCGTCGGTCGCAAGTTGGCCGCGCGGCTCGGGGAGCGGTTGATCCCGAGCACGATGGAACTCTCCGGGGTCGATGCGGCGCTCGTGCTCGCCGACGCCGACCTCGACCTCGCGGCGAAGACCATCTGGTACGGGGCCACGTTGAACAACGGGCAAACGTGCATCGCCACGCGGCGCGCTTTCGTGGATCGCAAGGTTTACGGGGCGTTCACGGAGAAATTGAAGTCAGTCGCTGAGAAGTCGAAGCCGGTCTCGCTTCAAACTCCGGGGCAGATCGCGCAAATGGAGCGTCTGATCGCGGACGGCGAGGAGCGCGGTGGAACGGCTTTCCCTTCCCCTACGGGTGGCCACTGTCAACCCACTGTCATTCTGAACGGGTCATCCGATATGGCCCTCTGTCGGGAAGCAAGCTTCGCG
>JANOSQ010000646.1:0-6854 GCA_031415915.1 Fimbriiglobus sp.
TCATCGTGCCCCGCTGTTGATTGCGACGGTGACATCACCGCTCCGAGATCGTTCAACTTGATGTTCCAGACCAACGTGGGTGCAATTCAATCCGATGATAACCTCGCCTACCTCCGGCCCGAAACGGCCCAGGGCATCTTCGTCAACTACCGGAACGTACTCAACAGCACGCGGTTGAAACTTCCGTTCGGGATCGCGCAGATCGGCAAGGCGTTCCGCAACGAGATCAACCCGCGCAACTTCATCTTCCGCTCGCGCGAGTTCGAGCAGATGGAAATCGAGTTCTTCTGCCGGCCGACCGAAAGCATGAAGTGGTACGAGTACTGGCGAGATCTGCGCAAGAAATGGTACAGCACGCTCGGGATTCAATCGTCGAATTTAGTGCCGCGGGAGCAGGGGAAGGAAGAACTGGCCCACTACTCCATCGGCACTACCGACATCGAGTACATGTTCCCCTTCAGCGAGGAACCGCAAGAACTCGAAGGGGTCGCGCACCGGGGATCGTTCGACCTCGAAGCGCACTCCAAGCACAGCGGCAAGGCCGATGACATGTCGTACTTCGACGAGGAGCTCTGGAACAACGACAGCCAGGCGATGGCGACGCGGTCGTTCAAGGAGTGGCTGAAGTCGAACCCGACGGCGGAGGAGATCGCGAAGTACAAGTTCACGCCGCACGTCATCGAGCCGAGTGCCGGAGCCGACCGCTTCGCGCTCGCGGTGCTCTGCGAGGCGTATCACGAGGACAAGATCACCGACGCCAAGGGGAACCTCGAAGAGCGGATCGTCATGCGGTTCCACCCGCGGCTCGCCCCGTTCAAGGCGGCGATTTTCCCGCTCGTGAACAAGGACGGCATGCCCGAGAAGGCGATGAAGCTCTACCGCGAGCTGAAGGCGCACTTCAACGTCTTCTACGACGACAAAGGCGCCGTCGGCCGGCGCTACCGCCGGCAAGACGAGATTGGTACCCCCTTCTGCATCACAGTGGACGGCGAGACGATGGCGAAGGACATCGTGACGATCCGCTACCGCGATGAAATCGGCGCCGACGGCAAGCCGGTGCAGAAGAGCATCCCGATTGGGGATGTGAAGAACGAGATTTGGAAGGCGCTGGCGACGGGGTGATTTACAGTTTCCCCGACTTCGCCCGCAAGAGATGATCGACCAGCACCAGTGCCATCATCGCTTCGCCCATCGGGACAAACCTCGGCAGCAGGCACGGGTCGTGGCGGCCCTTCACCAAGATTTCTGTCGGTTCGCCCGATTGCGTCACGGTGCGCTGCGGCCGCGGAATGCTGCTCGTCGGTTTGATGGCGACCCGACAGATGATCGGCATGCCCGACGAAATGCCGCCGAGCATCCCGCCGTGCCGGTTGGTGTCGGTGCGGAACCCCGGTTGGTAGAGGTCGTTGTTCTCGCTTCCCCGCAGGAGCGCGGCGGCGAATCCATTGCCGTACTCGAAGCCGGTCACGGCGGGCAGCGAGAGCATCGCTTTGCCGAGGTCGGCCTTCAATTTGTCGAAGACGGGTTCTCCCAAACCGGGCGGGACGCCGACGGCAACCATCTCGCAGATGCCGCCGATGGAGTCGCGATCCTTCCGCACCGCGTCGATCAATTCGATCATCTCGGCCGCGCGTTCAGGGTCGGGGCAACGCACCGGCGTCGCTTCGACTTGTTCCATCGTCACGGCGGTCGGGTCTGTAATCTCGGCGCGGATGTTCCCCACTTGCGTGACGTACCCTTGGATGCGGATGCCCTCGCGGGACAATAGTTTCTTCGCGATGGCCCCCGCCGCGACGCGGCAGATCGTTTCGCGGGCGCTGCTGCGACCGCCGCCGCGGTGATCCCGGAATCCGAACTTCGCATCGAAGGTGTAATCGGCGTGGCCGGGCCGGTATTTGTCCTTGATGTCGCCGTAGTCGGTGCTTCGCTGATCGCTATTGCGGAAGAGGATGCCGATGGGCGAGCCGTCGGTGCGACCTTCGAAGATCCCGCTCCAGATTTCGGGGAGGTCGGATTCGTCGCGCTGGGTCGTCAGCTTCGATTGGCCCGGCTTCCGCCGACGCAAATCGGGGAGCAAATCGTCGATTCCGAGTTCCAACCCGGCGGGGCAACCGTCGATAATGCACAGGTAGCCCGGCCCGTGGCTGACGCCCGAGGTGGTGACGCGGAAGACGGTGCCGAAGGTGTTTCCTGCCATACGCGGATTATACCGGCCGGGCGCGGGCGAAAAGAGTGCAGTGGGCGAGTGCGGCTTGGCGGCGCGGGCCGGGACGGTCGAAGATGGAGGTTGTAGGGTATCGTCATCCCCCGAGGAGTCCGCCCATGCGCGGTGTAACGATTGTACTGGTGGGTCTCGGCTTCGCGGCGATTGCGTCGGCCCAGCCCGCCGCGGAAGATAAGTCGCGGTTCGGCGTCACCCCCAACGCCGAGCTATACCCGCAAACGACGCCGAAAGCGACGCTCGATACGGCGCTCAAGCTGCTCGAAGCCAAGCGGTTCGATTACTTCGTGGCCCACTTGGTCGATCCGGCTTTGCTGGAAGCCAAGATCCTCGAACAAGCCCAACGGCTCGAACGGGGCGTGGAGTTGGAGTTCAACGCCAAGCTCATCGAACAGAAGCGGAACCCCGAACAAGTGGCGACGCGTGAGAAATTGCCGGTCGACCCGGTCGCCTTTGCGGCCCTCGTGCGGGAAGAAGCCGTGGGTCGCTCGTTCAAATACGTCGTCCGCGATTTGCAGGCCCAACTCGCCGAGTACCCGGAGAACATCAAAGCCTTCCGGACGTTCCTGAACGGCGGGCAATTCGCCGAGTCCGGTGCCACTGCGAGCGTCACCCACAAGGACATTCCGGGTAAGACGCTCTATTTCAAGAACACCGGCAAACGTTGGCACCTCGAAGACAAACAGTCCGACGACGCGAAGCCGACGACCGAGAAGTGAGTGCCGACGCGATGATTGATCTGCGCAGCGATACCGTGACCAAGCCGACGCCCGGGATGTTGCGGGCGATGATGGCCGCCGAAGTCGGCGACGACGTGTACGGGGAAGACCCGACCGTCAACGTTCTGGAAGCGAAAGTCGCGGAGTACTTGGGCGTCGAAGCCGCGCTGTTCGTTCCGTCGGGGACGATGGCGAATCAAATCGCGGTGCGGTTGCACTGCCGGCCGGGAGACGAGCTCCTCTGCGAGGCGACGAGCCATGTCATCTTGTGGGAAGGCGGCGGGCCCGCGGCGCTGAGCGGCGTCTCGGTGCATCAGGTCGCGGGGGAGAACGGCCTCCTCGATTGGCCGGCGGTTCAACGCGGTCTCCGGCCCAACGATATTCACAGCCCGCACACCCGGCTCATTTGGCTGGAGAACACCCACAATCGCGGAGGCGGGACGGTGCAGTCCCTCGAATCGGTCGCATCGATTTCCCGATGGGCTCGGGATCAAAAGCTGGCGACCCATCTCGACGGGGCACGCCTCTGGAATGCGGTGGTCGCATCGGGCATTGCGGCGAAATCTTGGGCCGCCCACTTCGACACGGTCACCGTCTGCTTCAGCAAGGGGCTAGGCGCGCCGGTCGGTTCGGCACTCGCCGGCTCCGCCGAGTTGATCGGCCGTGCCCGCCGGTATCGCAAGCTCTTCGGGGGAGCGATGCGCCAAGCGGGGTTCCTCGCCGCCGCCTGCATCCACGCGATGGATTACCACATCGAGCGATTGAACGAAGATCACGACAATGCGCAACTGATCGCGGAGGCGGTCCGGGGCGTGAAGGGTTTGAAGCTAGTCCCCGAGCGGGTCGAAACTAATCTCGTTTGGTTCGAGGTCGATGGCGAGCGGTTCAAAACCCCGCAGGCCGTGACGGCGAAGTTGAAAGAGCAGGGGATTCTGATGTCCGCCCTCGGCGAGACCACGGTCCGGGCTTGCACGCATTACGGCGTGAGCCGTGAGGATTGCGAACGGGCGGCGACCGCCATTCGCGGGTTGTAACGCACATTCCCAACCGTCCGCGGCCCGGCTACACTATTCCCAAGCCGTTCCTCGGATCATTGGGAATCCATCATGACGATGCTCGTCCGTTTCGGAGTCAGTCTGGCGCTCGCCGGGATGATCGCCGCCCCCATTCGCGCCGACGAAACTCCGGCCGACCCGATTCCGGGGTTGCTCGCCACGGCCAAGGCCCAATTCAAAGACATCCAAGTTGCGACCCTGCCCAACGGGTTGAAAATCTTCCTGCTGCCGGTGAAGGGGGCGCCCGTCGTCACGACGATGGTGGCCTATAAGGTCGGCTCGTCCGATGAGGACAAGGATCAAACCGGGTTGTCGCACTACCTCGAACACCTGCTGTTCAAGGGGACGGACAAATTGAAGCCGGGCGACATCGACCGCATGACCCAGCGCAACGGCGGGCGGAACAACGCCTACACCAGCGAAGACATGACCGTCTACCACTTCGACTTCGCCGCCGACCGCTGGAAGCAAGGTTTAGAAGTGGAAGCCGACCGGATGCGGGCCACGCGCATCGACGAGAAGCACGAGTTTCAACAGGAAAAAGGGGCCGTGATCGCGGAGTTGAAAGGGGGCGAAGACCAGCCGTGGGATTTGGAATACAAGGCGATCCTGCCGTTGCTTTACCCGAAGGACGCGCCGTACTCGCACCCCGTGATCGGCGAAGAAAAGCACGTCGGCGCCGCCACGGCGGAGATCATCCTGCGGCACTACAACAAGTGGTACCACCCCAACAACGCCTCGGTCGTCATCGCCGGCGGGTTCGACCCGAAAGAAGCCCTCGAACTCGTGACCAAGCTCTTCGGCAAGATTCCGAAGGCCGATTTGCCCGAGCGGAAGCCCGCCCCGAAACCGAGTGTCCGCGAGAAGCAAATCCGCAAGGAATTCACGAGCAAGTTCGACGTGGCCCGCTGCATGATCGGCTTCAACAGCGTGAAGATCGGCGATCCGGAAGATTACGTCTTCGATGTGTTATCGACCGTCCTGAGCGCGGGCAAAACCTCCCGGTTGCACAAGCGATTGGTCGAAGGCGAGTTGCTCGCCAACGCCGTGGACAGCGGCAATAACGCCGGCCGCTACCCCGGCTGGTTCGCGGTGCAGGTCGAAATGCTCAAAGGGAAAGATCGGGCCAAGGCCGAGAAGATCGTCTTCGAGGAACTGACGACGATCGCCGAGAAGCCGGTGACCGAAGCCGAGTTGAAGCGCGCCCGCCGGCAGATCCTCGCCCAGTTCATCTTCAGCCGGGAGAGCGTCCACAACCTCGCCGACATCGTCTCGAAGACCGTCACGAACGAGAGCATCGACTACCTGAAGACGTACCTCGACACAGTCATGGCGGTCACGCCCGAGGACATTCAAAAGGCCGCGAAGAAGCTGTTGAACCCGTCGCAGGCGGTCGTGGTCTGGTCGGTGCCGGAAGACGATCCGCAACCGGCCCGCGGCGCCGAGAAGAAAGAGAACTCGATCCCGAAGCAACCCCCGGCTCGGTCTCAAGCCAAAGACCCGGCACCGGCGGGCAAAGCGGACTTCTCCTTCAAAGATGTCAAGCGGGTCGAACTCAAGAACGGGCTCGTGCTCCTGATGCTCGAAAACCGCCGGCTGCCGATCATCGCCGTGGAAGCCCACGTCGCGGATGTCCGCTTGCGGGAGGAGAAGGGCCAATCGGGGATCGCCGCCCTCGTGGGGGAAATGCTCGAAGAAGGCACCGCCGACCATACTCACGAGCAAGTGTCGAGCATCATCGAAAGCACCGGCGGCAGCATGTCGCTCGGCTCCGGCCGCGGCACGCTCAAGGTTCTCGCCCCGGACATCCGAGTCGGCTTGGGGCTATTTCTCGAGTGCCTCAGCCGGCCCGCATTCCCCATCGACAGTTTGGCCCGGAAGCGCGATCAATTGCTCTCGGTGATCTCGGACGTGGAAACCCAACCGCAGAACCGCTCGAAGATGATGCTCGACAAAGCCATCTACGGCGAGCACCCTTACGGACGCTCGTCGTACGGCGAACGCGGGATCGTCGAGAAGCTCCGCAGCCAGGATCTCAAGGATTTTCACGCGGCGCACTACGCCCCGAACCGGACGACGCTCGTCATCGTCGGGGACTTCGATTCCGCCGAGATGGCGAAGTCGGTCGAGAAAATGACCGCCCAGTGGAAGCCGGTGCCGAAGGTCGAACTGAAACTCCCCGAGATTCCCAAGGCCGGCGACCCCGGCGAAAAAATCTTCTCCGATCCGCAAGCGTCGCAAACGCACGTCTACATCGGCCACCTCGGCGTCACCCGCGATCACCCCGATTACTACACGCTGCTCGTCTTGGACAACGTGCTCGGCACCGGCCCTGGCTTCACCGACCGCCTTTCGGCGAACCTCCGGGATCGCCAAGGCTTGGCGTACACGGTCAATGCGACGATCACGAACACGGCCGGGGAACAACCGGGCCAGTTCGTGGGCTACATCGGCACCTTCGCGGACAAATACACGTGGGTCCGCGAGGGCTTCTTGAAGGAAGTGAACCGCATCCGCGACTAAAAAGCGACCGAGTTGGAAGTCGAAGACGCCAAGAAGTACCTCCTCGGCAGCTTGCCCTTCCGGTTCACGACCAACGAAGGGATCGCATCTCAACTGCTTACCGCGGAGCGGTACAAGCTCGGCTTCGACTTCTTGGAAACGTACCGCAAGAAAGTTTCCGCCGTCACGGTGGACGACGTGCAAGCCGCGGCCAAGAAGCATTTGGATCCGAAGAAGTTGACCATCGTCGCGGTCGGGCCGATCGACAATTCCGGGAAGCCCTTGCCTCCGGCGAAGGAGAAGTAGAGCGGATTTCGAGTTTGCGTATCGTCTCCGTATTTCCGCCCCCTTCTCCCG
>JANOSQ010000647.1:0-4468 GCA_031415915.1 Fimbriiglobus sp.
ACGACCAAGCCGCGAAGTATGTCAAGCACGAGGAGAAGCTCCCGTTCCGCCTGCAGAACCACGGCAACCCCGTGAAGTTCCGCAACATCTGGGTGCGGGACATCGCGATGCTCATCGGCAAGGAACCCGAGAAGAAACAGGACTGACGTGCAACTCCTCGAGATGAATTGGCCATCTGTCGATGCTCTCCCTCGGGAAACACCCGTAGTCTTTCCGTTGGGCGCGCTGGAGCAGCACGGCCGGCACATGCCGCTGTTCACCGATAGCCTGCTGTGCGGGGAGATCGTCCGCCGCGTCGCGGAACTCCCCCGGTTCCGCGACGGTGTCGTCTTCGCTCCATTACAGTGGCTGGGCAACTCGGATCACCACCTCGATTTCCCCGGGACGCTCTCGGCACCGCCTCGGGTCTACCTCGACTCGCTGAACGGATTGATGGGGAACTTCCTCGCCCACGGCTTCCACCGGTTAGTCTTCATCAACGGCCACGGTGGCAACGACGTTCCCGGCAAACAAGCGATCTTCGAGATGCGGCAGAAACACCGTGCCGTAAAACACCTGCTTCTCTTGTTCGCGACATACTGGAATCTCGCGTCTCCACCTGCGGATGTCTTCGTTCAATCCCAGATGGGCCACGCTTGCGAATGGGAAACGTCCATGATGCTGCGCATTCGCCCGGAGTTGGTCGGCGATATTTCGAAGGTCGAAGAGGTGCCCTTCGGCAACGCTTTTGAACCCGCGAGCCGGGGGTGGATCATGCCCGATCGCTCGGTGCCGGGTCACATCGGGAATCCCCGGGTGGCGAGCGCGGAGAAGGGCGAGATTCTTTTCAGAACTTTCACCGACGGTGTTGCCGACTTGCTCGACCGAGTGCTCGCGTGGGACGGAAAGAGTTGGAACGGATGACACCGCCCCGCCCGCCCGCTTGGAAATGGATCGTCGCCGGGCTGTTGCTCACGGCGACGATGATCAACTACATCGACCGCCAAACGCTGTCGACCCTTTCGACCCGCATCATCGCCGACTTCGGATTGAACAAAGAACAGTACGGTGACCTCGAGATGGCGTTCGGATTGGCCTTCGCCGCCGGGTCGCTCGCCTTCGGACTGCTCGCCGATGCCCTCAACATCCGCTGGCTCTACCCGGCCGTCTTGCTGGCGTGGTCGTTCGTCGGCGTGCTGACCGGATTCACCGACTCTTTCGAGGAACTCTTGCTCTGCCGGACGGCGCTCGGGTTCTTCGAGGCGGGGCACTGGCCTTGCGCGGTGCGGACGACGCAGCGGTTGCTCAGCGAAAAAGACCGAACCCTCGGCAACAGTGTCCTCCAGAGCGGCGCGGCCATCGGGGCGATCTTCACGCCGCTCGCGGTGAATTTGATCGTCGGCGATTCCACCGAGCCGGGCGTCTGGCGAACTCCGTTCATCGTCGTCGGCCTCGTCGGTATGCTCTGGATCGTCGGCTGGTTCCTGTTGATCCGCACCCGCGACTTGGCGGCCGTTCCCGCCGATGTCGTCGCCGTCGAACCGTTCTGGAAGGCGATCCTCAGCCTCCGGTTCTTGGCCCTGCTCATCGTCGTCGTCGCGATCAACACGACCTGGCAACTCCTGCGGGCGTGGATGTTACTCTTCCTCGCCGATCCGAAATACGGCCGGGGTTACTCCGAAACCGACGCCCGCTATTTCAACTCCGCGTACTTCATCGCCGCCGATGCGGGGTGCTTGCTCGCCGGCGGCGCCGTCGCCCTGCTCACCCGCCGCGGGTGGGACGGCCACCGTGCCCGTGTACTGGTGTTCGGATTCTGCGCCGGGTTGTCGGCGCTCACGACGGTCGCCGCGTTCTTGCCGAAAGGCCCGGCGCTGCTCGGGGTGTTGCTCCTGATCGCCGCCGGCACGCTCGGTTTGTTCCCCTGCTATTACTCGTTCAGTCAGGATCTCGGCCGGCAGCACGTCGGCAAAATCAGCGGGCTACTCGCTTCGCTCGGTTGGCTCATTTCGGCGCCGACGCACAAGTGGTTCGGCCGGGAGATCGATGCGACGCACTCGTACGATTTGGGCATCGCCCTCGTGGGTTGGGCGCCGCTGGTGGGGTTCGCGGCACTGCTGCTGTTGTGGCGGCGGGGTGGTTCGTCGCATTCGACGACACATAGATGACGAACAATTCAACCCCGCTACCAGGAATCCAACCTCCCCAGCCGAGACCCAACGCGACTTGGGTGGGTCACGGATCAATCAGGGGTTCCAGCTTCCGGTTCCGCTGCTCGGCCGCGATTTTTTGCCGCACAGCGGGGGAGAGGTGCTGATCCAAGACCTTTTGCATCTGCGGGAACGATGTCGGCCTGTAGAACTGGAAATAATCCATCCCCTTCAACCCATAGCGGGCGCTGCCGATCCCGAGACCCTGGCTGCTGCTCTGCGTGATTTCCCCCTCCATCACCGCTTGTAACTCGACGGCAGTCGGCTTCAGAATCTGCAAATCGTACACACTGAACACATTGAGCTCACCATGGCGATACGCTTTCGCCCGTTCGGCGCCGGCCGCCAATTCGTATGAGGTTTTGATGACGGTTGACCGATTCCACTTTCCGACCCGTTTTTCCGGGATCTGAGATAAACACTTGGCGAGGTTTTGCGACGCCTCACCGGGGCAGCGACGTTTGAACTCGTCGAGGATCCGGCGCTGGGCGCGAAGACTGCACACGATCATCGGATGTTCGGAACTGGAAGAGCTGCCGTATTCTTGTTCCCCCAGTTCGTCCCTTGCCGCCAGCAGTCCTTGATGGCGAATGAAGTCGTAGGCTGCGATCAAATCCTCTTCCTCACCCTGCCGATAGGGCCCATCGAGCCTGCCGCCGTAGGCGACGAGCAATTCGATGTTGGCATCGACGAAGGGCTTCATCGCCCGGTCGAGCCTGTTGCCAGGACTGTAATGATCGATGAGGAAGATGGTGCCGGCGATAGCGGAGAGGAGGATAGCAAACGAGATCCAAGGAGCGTACCGTCGGAATTCGCGCTTGGTCGGAGGCGTCGCGACAGCGGGTGCATCTGCGGGCTTCGGAGCGGGCGCTTCCGGTACTTCTGCTGCGGGCGCTTTCTCGGCTTCCGCAGAGCGCGCCTTCCGATTCCGGGCCTTGTCATCGAGGAGGTAACCGATGAAGGCCGACGGAAGCCCTCCGATCAATCCTCCGAGGAAGAACCAGTAGATCATCTCGCCGGTGACGACCTCGCGCGAGAAAAAAAAGGTGGCCAGAGCGATGCTGAAGCTACTGAATACGCCGAGGCCCAAAACGTAAAGCGTGACGCTTCTCATCGGTTTGCTCGCTCGAGGGAGGCGGAATGCTTGAGCGGACGCGTTGAAATGGGATCGTCCTCGATTAAATTGCGGCTGTCAATGAAATAGCTGCAAAGCACCTGTATCCGTGAGAGCTGGCTGTCATTCGGCCATAAATGTTGCTGACGGGGTTCCATAAGGGGAAACCACTATTCGACGGTGGCGACCGCTGCTGTCAACCATAAAACAATGGCTTTCGGCTTCACCGCTTCTGGGTTCACCCATGGATCATTTCGAATACCGCAACCGCGTCCTCCACTGCGAAGATGTCCCGCTCGCCGAGATCGCCGAGGCCTACGGCACGCCGACGTTCGTTTACAGCGAAGCGATGCTTCTCGACAACCTGAAGGAAATCCAGACCGCGTTCGCCCCCGCGAAGCCGATCATCTGCTACAGCATCAAGGCGAACGGGAACCTGAGCATCGCCCGGCTGATGGGGCAGCACGGGGCCGGGTTCGATGTGACCTCCGGCGGCGAATACTACAAGGCGTTGCGGGCCGGGCCCGCGGGGTCGAAAGTCGTCTTCGCCGGCGTCGGCAAGAGCGACGAGGAAATCCGCTTTGCCCTCGAAAACGGCGTCTACCTCTTCGATGTCGAATCGGAAGAAGAACTGCACACCATCGGCCGCGTCGCTTTGGAAATGGGTCGCAAGGCGGCCGTGGCGCTGCGGGTGAACCCCGATCTGCCGCCGAAGACGCACGCCAAGACCGATACCAGCGTCAAAGGCGTCAAGTTCGGGCTCGACATCGATACGGTCCTCGAATTCGCCGAAAAAGTAGTCAAGAATCCGCACGTCAAGGTGGTAGGATTACATATGCATCTGGGGTCGCCGATTCTCTCCGTTGAGCCCTACCGTCAGGGGATCGACAAGGGGCTGGTGCTGATCGGCAAGCTGCGGGCGCAGGGGCATAAGATTACCCTCTGGAACATGGGGGGCGGGTTTGGCATCCATTATCGCAAGCAGGAGGCGCTCCCCGCCACCGCCTTTGCCGAGGTGATCGTGCCGGGCATTCAGAAGTCGGGCTGTCGGCTGGTGCTGGAGCCGGGACGATTCATCGTCGGGAATGCGGGGCTGTTGGTGAGCCGAGTGATCTACAACAAGGATTCGGAGACCCCCAACATCGCCGAGGTCATCATCGGCAAG
>JANOSQ010000648.1:0-12524 GCA_031415915.1 Fimbriiglobus sp.
GGCCGAGGCCGGTTATACTCCGTACTATCTGTCCAGCGCGACACCCCACACCCCCCTCTGGACAGACTCAATATTTTCTGGACAGACCGAACTTTTCTGGACAGACCAACCCCGCCTAGCACTTACGGCGATGGAAAAATGGGGGGGGTGGATTGGACAGACTGTCCAAGGGTCGGGAACGTCGACTCGATAGCCAAATCGACCGTTGCAGTTGCTTTCCAATCGGATAGACTTTGCGGAGGTGTTCACCCGTTCGGTATAACTCGGCTACCCATGTCACAACCTATTTCCGATATCGGCAGCCTCGTCCACCGCTTCCGCACGCACATCAAGGAGTTCAAGTCGCCGAGAACGAAGGAGGCGGAGATCCGCCTTCAGTTCATCGATCCGTTCTGGCGGGCACTCGGCTGGGACGTCGGCGATACGCTGGGCGTCGGGCCTTCGGAAGCGGATGTGATCATCGAAAAGACTTCGGAAACGGCCGAAGCAGGTGGCTTTCGAAGCCGACGGCCCGATTACACCTTCCGCCTGGGCGGCTTCGCCAGATTCATCGTTGAAGCTAAAAAGCCTTTCATCGACCTCGACAGTGATCCCGCCGCGATCTTCCAAGCCAAGTCTTACGCATGGAACAGCACGATTCCCTTCGCGATCCTGACCGACTTCGAGCAGTTCCGGCTTTTCGACACGACACTGAAACCCATCATGGGTGAACCGACGCGCGGGCTTGTCGCCGAGTTCAAAATCGACTTCGGCCATTACGAATCGCAGTGGGATACCCTGACCGCGACGTTTGGGCGCGAGGCCGTCGAAGGCGGATCACTCGAACGCTTGCTGGCCAAGCTGAAGAAGCTCCGCCCAGGCAAGCGGATTCGCACCGTCGAGCGTACCCTGTGGGAATTCAAAGGGAGTGAACCGGTAGACCGCGAATTCCTAGCCTACCTCGACACGCACCGCCGCCACTTCGCATCCGGCATCTACCATCAGAACAAAGCAGCCTTCCCCGAAGCTGATACGCTTCACGGCGCCGCTAAGCTCACGGCCGCAGTGCAGCGGATCATGGATCGCCTCGTTTTCATGCGCGTGCTCGAAGACCGCGATGTGGCGCCGTGGGGAACTCTCCGCGAGACGCTCGACCGCATCGGAGCCGAAGGGGGCGAGTTCTACGAATCGCTCTGCGACACGTTCCGGGAATACGATCTCAAGTACAACGGCTACCTCTTCAAACCGGACTTCTCCGAACAGCTCCGCGTCGATGGTTCGATCCTCGCCGACTTCACGCGCACCCTCTACCAGCCCGATGGCCCTTGGAACTTCGCCCTCATCGGCGACGACATCCTCGGCATCGTTTACGAGCGCTTCCTCGGCAACGTCGTCACCGTCCAAAAAGGCCAAGCTTCGATCGAGCAGAAGCCGGAAGTGCGCCACGCCGGCGGGGTCTATTACACCCCGAAGTTCGTCGTCGATTCGATCATCCGCCGCGTGATCGGGCCAAAGATTCATCGTGCGCAACGCGCCCGATGTGCGCAAGGCCGTGAAGTGGAATACGCCCTTCTACGGCATCGAAGGGAAGGGGTGGTTCTTGGCGTTCCACACCTACACGCACTACGTGCAGGTGGCTTTCTTCCAAGGCACGTCGCTGGAACCGATGCCGCCCGTGGCCAGCAAGACCGAGGGCACGCGCTACGTCAACATCCGCGAAGGCCAGTTCGACGAAGCTCAGATGGCGAAGTGGGTAATGCAGGCCATGGCGCTGCCCGGAGTGACTCCGTGGAGTTGAGGCCTTGGAGTCCGACGCATCGATAGCGGTGACAATTGTTCCATGACCGATCTCAAACCGAGTGCCGGATGGAAAGGGTGGAAGCGGGGTTTGCATACGGGCGTCAAGTTCCGACGAGAGTCCGGATCACCATCGCTTTCAGTTCGGCCGGGCAGCCGGCGATTTTGTCGATCCGCGGCCAGTGGTCCTGAGCATCGTTTTGCACGTTGTCGTTCAAGCGGGTGATCGCCCAGTGGCCGCTACCGTAACTGTAGCCGCCCTTGGCCGGACTCATGCGCCCATCCACGATGGCGCCGGGGTTCTTTTTCTTGTGTCGGGTTTGAATGTCATTGATGGCGGCGATGGTCGCGGGGTCGATGATGCCGGTGACTTTCACGGCTCCCAGCACGGCTTTGGCGACCGGGTCGCCGACCGTCTTCGCGATGACGCTGAAGAAGAACTGCACGAGCAGCACGTCTTCGCGCAGGTTCTGGGCCGGGGCGGCACCGACGACGCCATCGACGTTGAAGAAGACGGGCAGGCCGGGGCTGGACGGTTGGGGGGCCATGAGATGGGCCATGGTATTCTCCTCGAACGGTGGGGTTGTGGTTTCGGCATCGGTGGATTCCTTCGCCTTTCACACCCACACGCGTCTCGCAGCCCCGGTGTGACAAGTCCCGACCGAATTCGCGCATGAATTCGCCCGCCAATCGGCGGGCGAACAAGTCGAGATCTGACCGGAAGCTCAGTTCGCCTTGGCCCAGCGAACCTTGAACTTCCAATGGCCCCCGTGGCCTTTGACCGCGTAATCCTTGGTCGTGCCGTGGGTCGCGCCGTTCGCCCAGATCCGCAAGGCGGTGTGGACGAAATTGCCGCTGCCGCTCTGTTCGACGGCGTCCAACTGGCGCCAGACCTTGTTCAGTAACAGGCGCTGCCAATCGTCCTCGAGGCCGCGGTCGGCCGGGGCCGCCACATCGTCGACGAGGCCCTCCACCGCGCGCCGGTTCTTCGTCCGCAAGAAGCTGAGGGCGGCGTTGCGGGCGGACATGCGGAGGTAGTCGCGGAATCGCCCCCGCCCCGGCCAAGTGCTCGCACCGCCGCGGCGCAGGAGGTTCGCCATCAATTCTTGCCAGGTCTCATCGGCCGCGTCCGGATCGCGGAGGATTGCCAAGATGTAGCGCTGCACGGCCGGGCCGTAGCGTAGGACGAACCGATTGGCTTCATTGAGATCGGCCATCCGCGTGGAGATATGATCGAGCCGCAGGGTGCCGAGGGGTTGCGCGTCGTTGTCGGGCACGGTTCGCCTCCGTCGTTAGCGGTGCGGAGCCGCCGGATCGCGGACGGTCACTTTCCCATCTTTTCCACCGGTGAGCAAGCGTCGGCTGTCCGGGGTGAACGCGACCGCGTGTAGGGTGTCCGCATGGATGCCGCGAAAGTCGAGCCGTTCTCCGTCATCGATCCGCCAAACGTGCAGATCGCGATCCCGAACCCCGGCGAGCCACTTCCCATCCGGGCTGAAGGCCATCTTTCGCAATTCGTATTTCTCGTCGTTCAGCACCAATTCCAATTGCTTTCCGACGGGTTGCCAGTCGGTAGTTCGGAATGAAAACACTTCACCCATCGACGACGCCGCCATGATCGGCAACGCCGCGGCGAACGCTACGGTTGGCCCGACGGCGATTCTCGACAATCGAACCTGCGGACCCGGGGCGGCCCGGCCGGTGCTCACATCCCAGAGGTAGAGGCCGGCTTGGGTGGTGTCGGTCGGTCCAGCCCCCGCCGCGACAGTGAGGACGGGTGTACCGGGCGCAAACGCGAACCCCCAGATGTCGGATTCGGCAGTTTTGAAGTCGCGCGGTTTCGACCATTCCCCACCGTCGCTACGCAACCAAACGCGCACCTGCCCACCGGCATGGGTGGAACCGCCGACCGCGAGCCAGTGGCCATCCGACGAGAATGCAATGGACGAGGCGAACGGGACGGGTTCGTCGAAGACTACGCGATCGCTGGGCAGCTCATAGAGCTGCACCCTCTGCCAGATCCGGAACGCAACTGCCAAGTACCGGCCATCGAGTGAGAACGCGATCCCATCGGCGCCGGCCCCGAACTTCGTCCACTCCGCCCGCATCCGTCCATCGAGCGTTCGCAGTTGGACTTCCCCACTGCCGTCATTGCGGATGACGGTGACACCGACGGTGAGCCCGTCGGGCGAACACGCGAGTTTCTGCACTTCGCCTTCCACAACCCACGAGCCGATCCAGTTCGGATTCTCGCCCGCGGCAGTCGAGTCGGTCGGCGTTGCGACGGGTCCTGCCGGCCACCACAAACAAACGGCTATCGCGGCGAGAACAGCCATCGCGACCGGGATCAGCAGATGTGCGAAGCGCCGGATGCTCCATCGGGGGAGCCGGGTTCGGACTATGGTTCCAGGCGGGAGTCGGAAGGCTCGGGCCGGTTCGGCCAATTTGGGTTCCATACCATTCAACAGTTCATCCAGCGCCGATCGCATTTCCTCGGCCGACGCGAACCGCTCGCCGGGGAATTTGGCCATCGATCGGCGCACAACGGCGGCGCAGCCCGCGGGAAGATCGGCCACAACCTCGCGGGGATCTGGCACCGGGCTGTTGCAGTTGGGACGCGGGCGGAATCCTCCACCCCGCCTTTCATACAACCTCGCGGGGATCTGGCACCGGGCTGTTGCAGTGGGCGTACATCACGGCCATTTCCGTGTCGCCGTCGTACGGGGGACGCCCGGTCAGCAGCGTGTAGAACGTGGCCCCGAGGGAATAGATATCGGCCCGGGCGTCGGCCAATTCGCTCCAGCATTGCTCCGGGCTCATGTAGTGGGGCGTACCCACGACGCCGGTCGCTTTCGTCAAGCCGGTGAGCGTCGATCTCTTCGCCAGCCCGAAATCGGCGACTTTCGCCGAGCCATCCGGAGCGATCAAAATGTTCCCCGGCTTCACGTCGCGGTGGATCAACCCGGCCGAATGGATCGCCGCCAATCCCGAGGCAGCATCGCGGGCGATTCGGGTGGCTTCCGCCCACGGCAACCGACCCCGTTCGGCCACCAACCGCCCGGCATTCGGGCCCGCCACCAATTCCATTACGATGAATCGCCGCCCCTCGAATTCCCCGGCGTCGTAGACGGCGACGGCGTTCGGGTGGTTCACTCGCGCCGCGACCGCCGCTTCGCGGATGTGAACCGCCGAAATTTCGCCCCCCTCGGACAAGATCTTGATCGCGACCCGCCGCTCGAGCAGGGTGTCGATCGCTTCCCAAACCACGCCCATCGCCCCGGAACCGAGTTCCCGGATCAGTTGGTATTTGCCGAGCGACGCGGACATGGGGAACTCGTGCGAGCCGAGAGGATGCGGAAATGATCTTGCACTCCACGGTCGCATGATTGAAGCGCTTTCTCCTTGACGCTCGGCGAGCAGCGTGCGAAAGTTCAGTCACCTCCCCGGGATCCCGCCATGCCATCTTCCACCGCCCCGACTCGCCGCGCGTTTCTCGCCGCCGGTGGGATGTCCTACTTCGGTATCGATATCGCCGGTCGTATCTCGGCGAGTCCGACCAAGCCGCGCCCGAAACCGGCGAAGTCGGTCATCATGATCTGGCTCAGCGGCGGGGCGTCGCACATCGACACTTGGGACATGAAGCCGGATGCGCCGGAAGAATACCGCGGCATCTTCAAGCCGGTTGAAACCTCGGCCCCCGGCATCCGCCTCTGCGAACACCTGCCGTTTCTGTCGAAGCAAGCCCATCACTTGGCCATCGTGCGCTCGCTCGGCGATCACGGCCGCGGCACCGGCGATCACCACGCGGGCTACTACTACGGCCTCACGGGGCACGCCCCGGATCGCACCTTCCACCAATTGCTGAACACCCGCACGCCTTATTCGACCGACTGGCCCGCGATGAGCTCGGTCGTCGCGCTCAAGCGCCCGCCGCACCCGCAACTGCCATCCGCGATCACGTTGCCGCAGAAGGAAGACGCCCCGGAGTACACGCGGCCGGGGCAGTTCGCCGCGCGTTTGGGCATCGAGCACGAACCGGTCTTCGTCGAAGGATACCGCGATAAACCGCTCGACTTCGCGGTGCCCGCCCTCACGCTCAGCGGCGATGTCCCGGCGGGGCGGTTGCAGGATCGTCGCTCGCTGCTCGGGGAACTCGATCGCGCGCAGAAAGTCGCCGAGAGTTCCGGCGCGACGCGCGAGTTCGGCATCCCCCAACGGAAGGCGTTCACGCTGCTTTCGTCGCCCAAGACGAAAGCAGCGTTCGACCTCCGCGCCGAGCCGGAGAAGGTTCACGAGCAGTACGGGAAGGGCATCAACTCGATGACGATGCTGATGGCGCGGCGCTTGGTCGAAGCGGGTGTGCCGTTCGTCACGGTCTTTTGGAAAGGCTCCGAGGAAGTGAACAAGCTCTGCAAGAGCGGCGGCGGTTGGGACACCCACGGCAACAACTTCGTCTGTTTGAAGGATCGGCTTCTGCCCGAGTTCGACCGGCCGTTCGCCGCACTGCTCGACGACCTGCATCAACGCGGATTGCTGGAAAGCACGTTGGTCCTCGTCACGAGCGAAATGGGCCGCAAACCGAAGATCGGCGATCTCCGCTCGGGCGGGGTCGGCGGCGCCGGTCGCGACCATTGGACGGCGTGTCAGTCGGTGCTCCTCGCCGGCGGGGGAATCCGCGGCGGGCAAGTCTTCGGCACGACCGACAAACGGGCCGAGTTCCCCGATCAGAACCCGGTCGCGCCGGAGCACATCGCCCGCACCGTCTTCCACGCGATGGGCGTCGAGGATCTCCACGCTGTGGATAAGGAAGGCCGGCCGTTCCACCTGATGGAAGACGGCCGGGCGCTGACGGAACTGTTTTGAACGGGATCAGTCCCGCAGTTTGAAACTGATGTGCTTCGTCTCCAGGTACGCTTCCAATCCCTCGTGGGACAACTCGCGGCCGAGGCCGGATTGCTTCATGCCGCCGAATGGGCACTGCACGCCGACGGGCACCGGATCGTTGATGCCGATCATCCCGGCTTCCAACCCTTCGGCCATCTTGAACGCCACGGTGATGTCGTTCGTGAAGACGTAGGCCGCGAGGCCGTATTCGGTGCTGTTCGCCGCGGCGATCACGTCGTCGAGTTTGCTGAAGTCGAGGATCGGCATCACGGGGGCGAACGGTTCTTCGGTGAGCACGCGGGCATCGGCGCTCAAGTTCCCGAGGATCGTCGGTTCGAAGAAGTAGCCCTTCGCGAACTGCGTCGAGCGCGTCCCGCCGGACAGCAGCTTGGCCCCCTTCCCGGTGGCGTCGGCGATCAACCCCTGCGTGTTCTCCATCGCCTTCTTCTCGAACATCGGGCCGATCTGCGTCCCCTCGTCCAACCCGTTGCCGAGCTTCAGCTTCTTCGCTTCTTCCACCGCGACTTCGGTGAACTGCTTGGCGATCTTCTCGTGGACGAAGAACCGGCTCGGCGAAATGCAGACCTGCCCGTTGTTGCGGAACTTGCCCATGACCGCGGCCTTGGCCACGGCTTCCGGATCGGCGTCCGGGAAGACGATGAACGGCGCGTGTCCGCCGAGTTCGAGGCTGAGCCGCTTCACCTGCCCCGCCGCTTGTCGCATGAGGTGTTTGCCGACGGCCGTGGAACCGGTGAAGCTCACCTTCTTCACGAGGTCGTTGGTCATGATCTCGTCGCCGATCTCGCTCGACGGGCCGATGATCAAGTTCGCCACACCCGCGGGGAGACCCGCGTCGATGAGGCAATCAAAGATGTTGATCACCGACAGCGGCGTCTGGCTCGCGGGCTTGGCGACCACCGTGCAGCCCACGGCCAACGCGGGGGCAATCTTCCGGCATTGCAGGCTCATCGGGAAGTTCCACGGCCCGATGGTGCCGACGACGCCGACGGGGTGCTTGATCGTCAGGTGCCGTTTGCCCGGCACGCTGTTCGGGATCACTTGGCCGTAGGATCGCTTGGCTTCCTCGGCGAACCACTCGAAGGTATCCGCCGATTGCATCACTTCCATCTTCGCCTCGGCGACCGGCTTGCCCTGTTCCATGGTCATGTCCCGGGCGAACTTATCGGCCCGTTCGCGGATCAGTTCCGCGGTCTTCTTCAGAATCTTGGCCCGATCCCACGCCGTCAGTTTCATCCACGCGGGCATCGCTTTCGACGCGGCTTCGATGGCCCGCCGGCAATCGGCGCCGTTGCCGAAGGCGACCTCGGCGAAGGCTTCTTCGGTGGCCGGGTTCACGACGGCGTGCTTCTTCCCGGACGCGGCGTCGCACCATTTTCCGTCGATGTAGAGCTGGCGGTAGGGGAGAGTCATGGCTTGGCTCCGGGTGGGAATCGGGAAAGGGTTATGCTAGAAGTTGGGGGACGTTCGTAGAAGGGAGGCGCGATGCGCGATCGGATCTGGTTTGCGCAACTGCTGCGCGGCGTGGCCGCGCTGATCGTCATGTACCGGCACTTGGCCGTCGGTTTCTGGATCGCCAACACCCCCGTCGCCGCGTTCGCCGGGGTGTTGCCGCTCGCGGAGTTGCCCGACCTCCCGCACCACGCGCTGACCCGGTTTCTCGATCCCATCGGCATCACCGGCGGCCCGCTCGGCGTCGGTATTTTCTTCCTCATCAGCGGGTTCGTCATCCCGTTTTCGCTCGACCGCCTCGGCCCCTGGCGCTTTCTGGTTCAGCGGGCCTTTCGCTTGTACCCGACCTACGCCGTGGGCCTCGGGCTGACCTGCGGTCTCGTCGCGTGGTACTCGGCGACGCACGGCCTCCCTTTCAAAGTCACGTGGAGCACCTATTTCGAGAACGCGTCGCTCGCCCGGGATTGGTTCAAGGGGGACGGCATCGACGGCATCGTCTGGACCCTCGAAGTCGAGTTGAAGTTTTACCTGCTCTGCGCGGCGATCTGCACCGTCGCGAGTCTCCGCTCGAGCGCGGCGATCCTGACCCCCATGATCGCGATGACGCTGTTCTGCAGCACGGCCGATCTCGTTCAACCGGCGAATCGCGCCGTGCCGGTTCTGGCGATTGCGGCTCCGTTTCTGCCGTTTATGTTCCTCGGCACGTGCTTCTACAACCTCCAACACCGCCATTGGTCGCCGGGTAAAGCCCTCGCGGTCGGCGCCGTGTTCGCGGGCTGTTCGATCATCAACTTCGGGCAGGTGCAATTGCTGGTCGGCTTGGCCCCGCGCTATTTCTTCGCGAGCTACTCGCTGGCGTTGGTGATCTTCGCGCTGGCATACGCCTTCCAACACCGCATCCCGTATTCGCGCTGTTTGAATTTGCTCGCCGAGATCAGCTATCCGCTTTACGTCGTCCACGGTGTCTCGGGCTACGTCCTGCTCACGGTGCTCATGGAAGCCGGTTGCCCGGCCTACCTCGCCGTCGCCGCGACGATGGCGACGGCCTTGGTCGCCGCCTACCTGCTCCACATCGGCATCGAGAAGCCGAGCCTATGGGTTGCGAAGCGGGTGCTGGCTTGGAAGCGCATTGCGAAGCGTTAAGCCGCGACGACCACCTTCTTCCGGGGTTCGCGGAAGAAGAGCAAGAACACCACTAGCACCGCCGCCGCTCCGATGGCGGGGATTATCCAGATGCCGGCCCAGTCGTGTTCGATCTTCCCGGCCGGCGCCGCCAGTTTGTGCGCCGCCATGATCCGGCCGGCGAGCAGCGTTCCCACGAACGCCCCGACGCCCCAGAGGATGAACGCGATGAGGCCCTGCGCTGCGCCCCGCATCCGCTCGTCCGCTTCGTCGTCCACGTAGAGCTGGCCCGCGATGAAGAGGAAATCGTAGCAGACGCCGTGCAACAGGATGGCCCCGAAGATCAGCGCGGCCTGCGCCGGGGGATCCAATCCGACGCTGCCGGCCAACAGGAAATAGCGGGCCGACCACGCGAGGATGCCCACGGCGATGGTCCACTTGTAGCCGAAGCGGTAGAGCATCAGCGGGAGCAGGAACAGAAAGACGACGTCCGACACTTGGGCCAGCGACATCTTCGCGGTGGTGTTCTCCCATTCCAACTCGGGCAAGTAGACCGACATGTTGACGAAGTAGGCGTACAGCGGGATGCAAATGAGGAACATGCAACCGATGAAGATGGCGAACGACGGCTTCTTGAGCAGGGCCAAGGCGTCGAGCCCGAGGATGTCGCCGACGGACACATCGCGGCCGACCTTCCGCGGTGGCGTGTGCGGGAGCGTGAAGGCGAAGACCCCGAAGGCGATGGAAACGCACCCCGCGAGGTAATACTGCGCGGCCGACTTTTCCCCATCCAGCAGACTCAACGTCACGCCGCCGGCGATCCAGCCGACGGCCGAGAAAATCTTCACGCGCGGGAAATCGCGCTTCGCGTCTTTCAGGTGGTGAAGCGACAGGGAGTTGCCCAACGCGAGCGTCGGGGCGAATGTGGCACAATAGAGCGTCAGCAGTCCGTAGAAGGGGCCGAAGCTCTCGGCCAACGGCAACAGGAACAGGAGTAGCCCGCCGGCGATGCCCAGCACCCCGAGCATTTTCTCGGAGGCGAAGTAGCGGTCGGCGATCAACCCGACGAAGAAGGGCGAGATCATGGAGCCGACCGCGAACGCCCCGTAGGCCAAGCCGGTTTCGTCCCCGCTCACGTTCAGGGTGAACTTCAAGTAGGTGCCCAAGCTGGCGTACCACGACCCCCAGATGAAGTACTGGAGGAACATGAACACCGAGAGCTGAACCTTGAGCCGAGTTTGCATGGTCGAGCCTGCGAGCGGGAATGATCGCCGAACTCTACCGGTGAACGGGGGCGAAGTCGAAGGGTTTTTGTCGGACAGAGTCCCTTCTTTCAGAGCCGGAAGCGTGAGCGACATCTTGAAGCCGAACGTCACTCACGCTTCCGGCTCTGAAAGATTCACGCCACTCACCGCCGGATGGTGGTCGCCTTCACCCCGTCGTCGGTCTTCTCCAGCCGGATCACGACCGGGAAGTGGTCGGTGAATTCTTCTTGGTGGCTGACGAGGATGATGCGTTTGAGGTGTCGCTTCAGGCGGCTCAATTCCTCGGCCGCGGCGCGGAGGCCGTTCTTATCGAGGGAACCGAAGCCCTCGTCGATGATGACGCTTTCCAGCGGGCGCGTTTGCCCCGAGGCGAATTGCCCGATGCCGAGGGCGATGGCGAGCGCGACGCGGAACTTCTGGCTGCCCGAGAGAAAATTCACCTCGGTCGGCTCCGCCGAATCGGCGCTCCGGACCAGCAGGACGAGGGCTTCCCCCTCTTTCTTCGGTTCGCGGCTGAGTTCGAGCGACAGATCGCCCTCGCTGAGTTTTTGCAGTGAGTCGTTGGCGAAACGGACGATTTCCCCTTCGGCGATGCGGACGAGTTCCCGCAGTAGCCCCGTGTTGCCGATCAGGTCGTTGAGCTTCGCGTGAATCAGGGTGGCCCGTTCCGCCGCGAGTATCTCGGCGCACAAATCGGTGAACGCTTTGGCCCGCCGCTGCAAATCGGCCAGCGCATCGCGCGCGGTTTGCCACGTCGCATCCGCATCGATCGCCAGCTTCGCGGCGCCGTCGTGGCTCTCTTCGGCCTCGCGGAGCGTCCGGCGGGCACTCTGCGGAATGGCGTCGATTTGCAGGGCGAGGCCGCCCAATTGGGTACGCCATTCGTCTTGGCGGGTTTCATCCTGCTGGAACTTCGCGAACTCCTCGGCGATCTTCCCCGCTTCGAGTTCGGCGAAGGATGCCTCCAATTCGGTCAGCTTCGCGGAGGTCGTGCCGTGGCGCTCAACCCGGAGTTGTTCGAGCAGTGTGGCACACCGGATCCGGTCGGCCTCGGCGCTCTTATCGAGAGCGGTGAAGCGCGCGGCTTCGCCCTTGTTCAACTGTTCGGCGGCATGGAGTTCTGCGGCGAGTCGAGCGAGTACCAAGTCCAGTTGCCCCAACTCCGTCTTCGCGGCGACTTCTCCGCCTTCGGCCGCTTCCGCAGCCTTGGTCAATTCTGCTATTTGCGTTTGCAACCGCGAGATATCCGAAGTGCCTCCGAAGCTCTCCAGATCGTTCCGCTTGCTCTCGAGTTGCGCCGCCAAGGCGTCACGGGATCGGAGCTTCCCCTCCAGATCGACCCTGCGGGCACTCGCCTCCTTTGTCGTTCGCGCCACTTCGGCCAGGGCGGAATCGCACCGCTCGGAGATTCCGCGCAACCGGGTCGCGTTTTCCTCGGCCGCGCCGCGCTCCTTCGCGGCGTGCTCCGCCGTGACTTTCTGCCCGCAGGCGGAGCAGTCCACCCCGACGGAGAGGTCGGCGAACTTAGCCTGCAACTCCGAGGCTTGGCGGAGAAGCGTGCTCTGCCGCGTGCTCGCTTCGAGCGACCGGGCGTGCGTTTCTTTCGCGATCCCTTCGGCGTCCCGGGCCTCCGCCGTTTCCTCCGCGAGTCCCGTCGGCAAAGCGTCGAGCTCCGCTCCGAGCCGCCCCACCTCGTCCGCTGCGGTGAGGAACTTGGTCTGCCGGGCGATCTCTTGCCGGCTCTCTTTGGCGCGGCGGGCGAGTTCGGTCGATTCCGATGCCACTGCGATCCGACGCGCCTCCGCATCTCCGCTTTCCGAATCGAGCCGCTGCCGCTCCGCGTCGGCCGCCTCGCACGCCGCACGCAATCGCACCAACGCCGGCTCCGCATCGACCAACTCCGCTTGCAGCGGGACGAGTTGCCGGAGGATCGGCAGGACGTCTTTCAACACCCCGTATTCGGCGAATTGTCGGCGGATGCGCTCGGCATCCGCGGAGCGCGCGACC
>JANOSQ010000649.1:0-7757 GCA_031415915.1 Fimbriiglobus sp.
CCCCGACATGAACCTGCTGATGGTAATCGCCGTGATCGGCGCGGGATTCATCGGTCAATGGCTAGAAGCGGCCACGGTCGCATTCCTTTTCGCTTTCTCCGTGGCCCTCGAAGCGTGGAGCGTCGGCCGAGCACGGCGCGCGGTCGCGGCCCTCATGGCACTGACTCCGCCCGAAGCGCGAGTTCTCCATTCCGACGGCCGCGAAGAAATGGTCCCACCCGACCGGGTGCCGGTCGGCGCACAATTCCGCGTGCGGCCCGGTGATCGAATTCCGCTCGATGGTCGCGTCACCGAAGGGCTCGGAAGCGTCGATCAATCGCCAATCACCGGGGAAAGCGTGCCCGTGCCAAAATCACCGGGCGATGAGGTATTCGCCGGCACGATCAATGGGGAAGGCGCTCTCACGGTCGAATCCACCAAACCCGCATCGGACACGACGCTCGCGCGGATCACACGCATGGTGGGGGATGCACAATCCAAACGCGCTCCATCGGAGCAGTGGGTCGAAACGTTCGCGAAGTACTATACCCCGGCGGTCATGGTGTTGGCCCTAATCGTACTGATCGTTCCGCCACTCGCCTTCGGTGAAGTTTGGAGCGAGTGGCTCTATCGGGCGCTGGTGCTCCTCGTGATCGCTTGCCCCTGCGCGCTCGTGATTTCGACCCCGGTGAGCATCGTCGCGGCACTCGCGGCCGCGGCCAAGAACGGGGTCCTCATCAAAGGGGGCGTCTTCGTCGAAGCGCCCGCACGTTTGAAAGCCATTGCGATGGATAAGACCGGCACACTCACGCTCGGTCGCCCGAAAGTCGTCGAAGCGGTTCCTTTCAACGGTCATTCCGAAATCGAGCTACTGGAGCGCGCCGCGGCACTCGAAACTCAGAGTTCGCACCCGCTCGCACACGCCATCCTCGCCTACGCCAAAGAAAAAGGCGCTGCCGTGAAACCGGCCGACGAATACCGCATCATCGCGGGTAAAGGGGCGGTCGGGAAGATCGGGGGGACGGAATATTGGCTCGGATCGCACCGCTATTTGAAGGAACGCCGGCAAGAGACGCTCGACGTTCACGAACGCTTGGAGGCGATGTCCGCGGCCGGCCGGGCCATTGTCGTCGTCGGTAACGACCGCCACGTCTGCGGCTTCATCGCGCTTGCCGATACGGTTCGCCCCGAAGCAAAACAGGCCATCGCCGATCTGCGGACTGCTGGGATCGAGCATATCGTCATGCTCAGCGGGGATAACCGGGGAACCGCGGACGCCATCGCACGCGAAACGGGGGTGGATGAGGTCTACGCGGAACTGCTCCCCGAAGACAAAGTGGCCAAGATAGAGACATTGGTCGCCAAGTACGGCACGGTCGCCATGATCGGCGATGGTGTGAACGACGCGCCCGCGATGGGCCGGGCGACCATCGGGATTGCGATGGGTGCCATCGGCACCGACGCGGCGATCGAGACGGCCGACATCGCCCTCATGTCGGACGATCTGAGCAAGCTCGCATGGCTCGTCCGGCACTCCCGACGAGCGCTCAGCGTCATTCGGCAGAACATCGCTTTCGCGTTGGGGGTGAAGGCGGTTTTCGTGGTCCTGACGTTAGTCGGGTACTCATCGATGTGGGCCGCGGTCGCCGCCGATTCCGGTGCGACTCTGGTCGTCGTGTTCAACGCGCTACGTCTGCTGCACTGTGGTGAACCACCCCACGTTTGGCGGACACCGAGTTAAGGTGTAAACTCCGATCGAGGAGATCACCCATGGCTAAGTCCAAGATCCGAATCCGTCGCACCTTCACGAGCGAGTACAAGCTCAAAACGGTGCAGCTCGTCACCGAGAAGGGCTTCTCCTGCGCGGGGTATCACTTGCAGCATGAGCCGAAAAGGGATTGCTACGACAACGCGCCAATGGAGTCGTTCTTCGCGACCTTGAAGCAGTAACTCGTCCACCGCGAAAACTACCCGACCTGCGAGGCGGCGAGGGCGAGCCTGTTCGAGTACATCGAAGTGTTCTACAACCGAATCCGTCGACACTTCTCGCTGGGGTACGTCGCCCCGGCGGAGTTCGAACGTTCCGAACAACCTTAACTGCGCGGCCGTTTTTCGTGGGGACTTTTATTGTCGCCGTCCCTCTCGAATTCCGCCATGTCAGGGCACAACGATCCGCGCTGGCCGAAGTCCGACGGCATCGTCTCGTGTCGCCGGTGCGAAATTGTTGCGGTTGGCCGAGCGCGTGAGGGAAGGTTGATTGTTGAAGCCACCACCGCGCAACACGCGGTCGGTCTTATTGCTCACGCCGCTACTCGGATCACGCGGATAGGTCGGTTTCGAGTCCGCCATTTTCGGATGCGGACGAAACTCTTCTTGGCACCATTCCCAGACGTTTCCGTGCATATCGAACAGTCCGAGGTCGTTCGGCCGGCGGGATCCCACCGGATGACTCGTGCCCAAGGAGGTGCCGTCGTACCACGCGTACTTGCCGAGCAATTCGACCCCGGCGCCGAACGAATACTCGGTCTCGGCACCGACGCGGCAGGCGTAGTCCCATTCGGCTTCGGTCGGCAACCGATACCCCGTCAACTTTATGTCCGGGGCCATCGTCATTCCCTCGGCGTATTGGCCGTCCTTGTTCGGCCGGTAGCACCACTGATCCTTCGGGATCCCTTCTTGCTCGCTCAGCCAGTTGCAGTACGCGGCAGCGTCATACCAGAGCACATGGATCGCGGGACAGTCCCCCGTGCCGGCGTACCACTTGTTGTAAGGGTGGCGCTTGCGGAATCGGGCGAACTGCTCCACGGTCACTTCCTTGGATGCCAGCGCGAAACTCCGGTCGATGCTCGCGCGGTGTCGCTCTTCACCCTCGCCCATCCAGAACTCGCCCGGCGCCGGAATCACGACCATCGTTTGGCCCTGCTTGTTGAGGAACCACTGTTTCGTGGCTGCGGGGGCGGGATCGATCGGTAGTTCCGTTTCCAACGCCCACTGCCGCAGCACCAACTCGGCCGCGGCGTGAACGCCCGGATCGGGGTCCTCTCGGAACAGGTGGCGCAGCCTGGGGAGATGGTTGCGACGCTCGGCCAGTGAGACGCGGTCCAATCCGTACTCGCCGAGGCAGAGCAGGAGGGTTCGGCGGATGGAAACGTCTTTCGCCTCGTCCAGGTGTGCGAACAGAACCTTCGGATCGACGCCGCCGGAGGCCAGTCGTTCGATCAAGTAGCTCCGCACCGTCGAATCCGGGGCGTGCTTCAACATCGGCCAAACTTTCTCGCCCCGCCCCATGACCAGCAACGCCACGCCGAGGCTCGCCTTTCGCTTCGCCAAGGCCGTCTTCGCCTCCGGCGTTGCATCCGGGCCGGACGTTGAGGCCAGACCGCCTTCCAAGCGGGCGTAGGCATCGGGAGCATCGGGCGCGAAGTTGCCGTAGACGCTGGCGATCACGCCCCGCGCCGAGAAGCCCCGGCTCTCATCGACGAGGAACTCGGCCAGCGCCGGAATCAGCCAGCGCCCAGCCCCCTTCAGCGCATCCGTCCACGCGGCGATGGCGAACGGTTTCTGGATGACCAGCGTCGCCGCCACATCGCGTCCGACATTCTCCCAGCGGGAATCGTCGGGTGCGAAGACCGCGAGCGCACAGGCCGCTCGCAATCGCCGATCCTGATCCTCGGCCGGGTTCTCCAACAACTCCCACAATCGCCCCGTCAGTTCGACCGAGTGCGGCGCCAGCACTTCGCGGATCACGACCAGATCCGTCGGATCCCCGGTCAAGAGCCGTTCGTAGAGGTAGTTCACCTGCCCGGCGTCGACAGGCAGTAGAGCGAGGCTGGCGTGCAATTGCCGGCGGGCATCGTTGTTCTGCTCGGCTTGCGTGTACGATTCTCGAAGCAGGGGATCGACCCAGCGCCGGTACGGGGCCATGTCCGCCACGACGGCGGGCGCGTCGGCGGTCGTGGATTCGAGCAGCCGATCCCGGAGGGTCCGTGCCTGCAACCGGCCGTTGCCTTCCCAGCCGAGCAAACCGAGCATCAGCAGAGCCGCGAACACAAACGCAGCCCGCACCGCGTGGACACGACCCGCCTTTGCCATCATCTGCCGCTGATGCTCCGTCCAACTCTTCTGGGCGGTCAGCCAACGGATGCTCAGCCATTGCCGCAACGAGGGCAGTTGCCGATTCTCCGATCGCACGGCCCAAATCGCCGCCCGATCCGCCAGGATCAATTCGGCCCGACCCCGGCGCGTCTCCCGCTGTTTGCGGGTGAGCCACTCCCGCAGCGACGGCACGAGGTAATCGTGCGTCAATTGAAAGTACTTCTCGCCCGGACTCCGCGGGGGGACGCCACCCGGCTCGCCGTCGCTTTGGCCCGCCGGATCGGTCGGCGTGATGAGCCGGATTTCACCGTCGAGGATGCGGATCAGTTCGTCGAAATCCTTCGGACGGCTCCCGTAACCCGAGGCTTCCAGCAGCTCCGCATGGGAGCGCATGTGGCCTTTGATGTCCGCGCCGGATTCCGGCAACAAGGCTTTCAAGACCGCCCGCGCCGCCTTCTGGTGGTAACGGTGTTCCGGCGGAGCCATCGCGGCGCTGAACGTTTCTTCGAGGAATGTGACGCCGACGCCCGCCGTGCCCCCCACGGCCTTCAAGGAGTTCGGCGTCCAGGCCTTGCCCTTCATCATCTCGGCGAAGAGGGCCAACCGCACGCAGTTGACTTTCCCGTCTTGGGCCAACCCGACCGCCGCTCGATCCAAGAACTCCTTTTGGTCTTTGGTTGCATCGGCCATATTCTCCGGGAGTTTGCCGAAGGCCCGCCCGAACGCCCCCAGCACTTTCTTGGCGTGATCGGTATCGAAGAGATCGGCGAGCGCACTGTTCTGCCCTTCGACCAGTCGGATCTCCACCTCGCGAAGGAACCGGCTCACAGCCAGCCAAAAGTCATCCCGCACCAAGACGACGCACTGAACCCGGCCGCCGTCGCACTGCCGGAGGGCTTGAACCAATTCGGTGTTCCGGTCGTCCTTCGGGGCATGGAGCCATTGCTCGAATTGGTCGAGGACGATGAGCACCTTCTTCTTCGCGGGTAGCCCCAGCCCCCGGCGCAGCATGGTCAACGTCTCCTTCAGCCCGAGGTCGGCGGTCAATGCCGGGCAGCGTTTCCGCAGCCCGTTCAAAAGGCGGGCTTCGGTCTCCTCGGCAGTCGCTTCGACGTACACCGCGATCACATCGCCCGAGAGTCGCGGCAGCAGGCCGGCTTTCACCAAGGAGGACTTGCCACACCCGGACGGGCCGTAGATCAGGCCCACGGCGAAGGTGGCGTCGGCGTCCTTTTCTTCGATGCGGGTCTTCCAGAAGCGGAGGCTGTCGGGCAACCCGTCCCGATCCCGCGGGCCGGGCAACAGTTCGAGGAAGAAGTCGGCATCGTGGGCGTCGAACGACCGCAACCCTTTCGGCACGATCTTGAATGGAATGGAGGGAGTGGTGTGGTGCGCGTCCGGCGTTGGGAGTTGGGTCACGGGTGACGATTGCGGTGGCCGCTCGCGTCCGCTCTTCACGCTTTGCAAGTCAGCCGTCGCCCGCAGGTCGTCGGCCAAATCCTTGGCGGTCGTGTATCTCTCCGAGGCCCGCTTCGACAGCGCTTTGAGGCAGATCCGCTCCAGCTCCTTCGGAATGGTTTCGTCCCACTGCCGCGGGGGCCGAACATCGTGGGCGACGATCTGCTCCATCAACTCCGATTGGGTGTCCGCTCGGAACGGCCTCCGCCCGGTCAGCAGTTCGTAGAAGACCACGCCCAGGCTGAAGATGTCGCTGCGGCCATCGACCCGGTGCCCCTCGCCGCGGGCCTGTTCGGGGCTCATGTACGCGGGGGTTCCGGCGTAGTTGGAACCCCGGCCGACATGATCGTCCTTGAGCGCCAACCCGAAATCGACCACGAATGGCTGGCCGTTCGTGTCGACGAGGATGTTGCCCGGCTTGATGTCCCGGTGGACGAGCCCGCGGCGGTGGGCGTACTGCAATGCCTCGGCGATCGTGGCGACCAGTTCCGCCGCCTCCCCGAATGCGGGCCGGTTCTGGGCGATCCGCTGCGCCAGCGTGCCGCCTTCGATGAACTTGGAAACGATGAAACACGGGCAGTCGTCGGTGCTGCCCACGTCGTAAACGGGGACGATGTGCGGGTGATCCAGACCGGCGACGGTGCGGGCCTCGGCCAGATAGGCCCCGGCGGTTTCGGGGCGATCCACGAGCTTGCGGTGCGGAACCTTGAGGGCGACCCAGCGCAGCAACTGCCCATCGTGGGCGAGGTACACCAAGCCGAACCCGCCTTGCCCCAACGCCCGTTCGATCCGATATCGACCGACGTGCGACGGCACTTCGGACGCTTCCTCGCCGCCGGCCCGGTAATCGCCTGTTCGTTCGGGGTCGATCATGGCTCGCCAGTATGGCTAAGGTTTGCTCCAAAGGCCGATTGTACCGGTGCGGCGGGGGAGCCATTCTACGATCGTGCGGAAGTTCCCTCGGTCGAAGGATGTCGGTCGGCGAGGCGCCGCCTTCGTCGACCGCAGTCAAAGCGAAAGTGACACGCCACCCTTCCGCGAAGGTGAGGTTCGTCGGGAACGATCACGGTCCGAGCCGCACCATTATCGCTTCGCTCAAGATAGCATGGCGTCTTCGCTCTGGCCGCTCAGTAACTTCTTCGCGGTCGCGTTCATCAGTAATTCCGCGAGCGGCAGCGTCGCGGCGCCGAAGGTATCGACCGCGACGTGGAGCGCGTTCGCATCGGTTCCGGCCATCGCGGCTCGCATTGTGGCGGTCGCCGCGTCGATCCGCAACCGTTGTTCGGGCGTCAACTCTGCTCCGGATTGTTCCAGCGCTTTGGCGGTGTGCCGGAGGTCGGCGTCGGCCTTATTTTTGTATTCGATGAATCGGCGGGCGGCGAAATCGGCGTGGGCGTGGTCGACGCTCTCCAGCACCAATCGTTCGACTTCATCCTGGCTCAGGCCGTGGGCGGCCTTCACTTCGATGGTCGCCTGCTGGCCGCTGCGCTGCTCCTTGGCTTGCACCCGCAGCATCCCGTTGGCATCGACGCGGAAGGTGACATCGACCTGGGCCATTTGCGCCGCCATCGGCGGGATGCCGCCGAGTTTGAACTGGCCGAGCAACCGGCAGTCCTTCGTCAGTTCGCGCTCGCCCTGGTAGATGTTGATGACGATGGCCGTCTGCTTGTCCACGAATGTGGTGTAGCGCGTCGTAGCTTGGCAGGGTACGGTGCTGTTGCGGTCGATGACTTTATCGACGACTCCGCCGAGCGTCTCGATGCCGAGTGACAACGGGATGACATCGAGGAGTAACCGATCCCGCCGGCCGCTCGTGAGGATGTCGGCTTGCACCGCGGCGCCGAGGGCGACGACTTCGTCCGGATTCAAATCGGTGTGCGGCTTGCGGCCGAAGAATTCTTCCACGCGCTGGCGGACGTACGGGATCCGCGTCGAGCCGCCGACGAGGACGACTTCGCCGATGTCGGCCGGTTTCAGCTTCGCATCGCGCAGCGCCGATTGGCACTTGGCGAGGGAACGGTCGATGAACGGGGCGATCAGTGCCTCGAATTCCACGCGGGTGAAGATGCGGCGGTAGGCGATCCCGCGCGCGGGCAAGTCGATGACAAGTTTGGCGGAAGCGATCTTCGTAGGGCGGGTGGAGTCTTGGGGGCCCGCCGGCGGCGGGTTGGGGGGGGGCGGGGGGGGAGGGTACCCCCCCCCCACCACAGACAAGCCCCACCACC
>JANOSQ010000650.1:0-4172 GCA_031415915.1 Fimbriiglobus sp.
GCGCTGTTGATGCCCCAATCTTTCGGCCCGCTGGCGTCGCCGTTGAACACCGTGAGCGCCGTCTTCTCATACGACACCGACTTCTGCACCTTCGGCAGGAATTCCTTGTTCTTGTCGAACTCGCCGCCCACCCACACCGCGACCGACAATGCCTTTTCGGTGGCGTCGCCGAGCTTGCCGTCGAGCGTCTTCATGAATTTGTTCATCGGCCGGGAGAACTTCTCGGCGTTCACGAACAGGTAGACGGTCGGTTCGTCTTTGCGCTCTTTGGCGTAGTCCACTTCTTTGTCTTCGATCGTCCCCGCGACGGCGTGGACCTTGAGGGCGGCGACTTTATCGCCGGCCTTGGGGCCGGATTCGACATCGGCGTAGGCGAGGCTCGAACAGCCGAAGAATAGGATCGAGGCGAGGGCGCAACGCATGGGATCTCCTAACAATCGGGGGTGATGGACAACGGGTATTCGGGGATGGCCAACCGCAGTTTCGGGATCGCTTGCAAGCGCCGCCACCCTCGGGTGACGCGGGCTTCTTCCGATTTTACATAATCGGCGGAGAGGGTTCGCTTGTCAAACGGCCCGACGCAGTCCACCGGCTCCCAGCCGACGGACACGATGTACTGGGCCAATGCCGGATTGCACACAACGTGCCGCTCCGGTTGCAAATGCAAGGATTCCAACGGCACTTCGCCGAGGATGTAGCGCAGGTACAAATCGGAATCGACGACGGCTTCCACCATCTGCCCGCAGACTCCGCAAGGGTAGCCCTCGTCGCATTTCGCCATGGCTTCCCCCCTTCATTGTCGCCCGCACCTGCTACATTAACAGTTGGTATAGCGAGCCGGGCATTCCATGGGCGTCTTCGATTCCTTCCGATTGAACGGCCGCACCGCGCTGATCACCGGCGGCAGTCGGGGATTGGGGCGGGCGATGGCGAACGCTTTGGCGGAAGCCGGGGCCGAATTGATCTTGGTCGGACGAGAGCGGGAGTCGCTGGCGGTTGCCCAGCGTGACTTGATGGAACACGGAGGCCGGGTCGAAATCATCGTCGCCGATGTCGGGACACCCGACGGTGCGGCGAGCGGTTGCGAACAAGCGCTGGCTCTCGGCGGCCAGATCGACATCCTGCTGAACAACGTCGGCGGTCGCAGGGCCGACATTGCACTGGAAGATACGACGGTCGCGGAGTGGGCGAACTACTTCGACCTGAACCTGACGAGCGCCTTGGTGTGTTGCCGGATGCTCGGCAAGCCGATGCTGGAACGCGGCCGCGGGTCGATCATCAACATCACGAGCATCGCCGGGCCGATCGCCATCCGCGGCATCGGCGGCCGACATTACGAGGCGTCGAAGGCGGCGTTGGCCGCGCTGACGCGGTCCCTCGCGGCGGATTGGGCCGATCGCGGAGTACGGGTGAATGCCATTGCCCCGGGCGTGTTTGCCACGGGGCCGAACAAGAAATGGTTCGCGGAGAAGCCGGAGTTCGAAGGATCGTTCCTCGGGCACATTCCGATGGGCCGCTTCGGCGAACCGGCCGAACTCGGACCTGCGGCAGTGTTCTTGGCGAGCGACGCGAGCAGTTACATGACCGGCGCGACGCTGGTCATCGACGGCGGTTTCACAGTTTGGTAAAAGAGAGTTTGCAATGCGACTTCCGATGGTGGCGATCGTGGGCCGGCCGAACGTCGGCAAATCGGCGCTCTTCAACATGCTGGCCGGGCGGCGCATCAGCATCGTCGAACCGACGGCCGGGGTGACGCGCGACCGCATCGCCACGACCGTCGGCGTGCGCGACCGCTTCTTCGAACTCGTCGATACCGGCGGGATGGGCATCCTGGATGTCGACGACCTCACCGACGAAGTCGAACGGCAGATCCGCATCGCCATCGACGAGGCGACCGTCGTCGTCTTCGTCGTCGACATCCGCAACGGCGTGGTGCCGCTCGACGAGATCGTCGCCCAGCGCCTCCGCAGCGTCGGCAAGCCGGTGATCTTCGTCGCCAACAAAGCCGACGACATGAAGCACGACGCCGGGGTCGGCGACCTGTTCCGATTGGGTTACGGCGAACCGATCTGCACGAGCGCCAATTCCAAACGCGGCGTCGAAGAGTTGCTCTTCGCCATCCACGAGATGCTCCCCGAAGACACGCCGACGGAAGCGCCGGGCAACGCCGAGTTGAAGCTCGCCATCGTCGGTCGGCGGAACGTCGGCAAGAGCACGTTCATCAACAGTCTGGCCGAGGAAGACCGCGTCATCGTCTCCGAAGTCGCGGGGACGACGCGGGACAGCATCGACGTGCGCTTCGAGCGCGACGGCAAAGTGCTGCTCGCCATCGACACGGCCGGGGTGCGCAAGAAGCGGAGCCTCGCGTCCGACATCGAGTATTACTCGATGCACCGGGCCGAGCGGTCGATCCGCCGGGCGGATGTGGTGCTCCACTTCTTCGACCCGCGCTGGAAGATCAGCCGCGTCGATAAGCAGTTGGCCGAGTACATCCTCATCCACCACAAGCCCGCGATCTTCGTCGTCAACAAGTGGGACTTGGCGCGCGACAAGATCGCCACCGAGAAGTGGACGCAGTACCTGCGCAAAGTCTTCTCGATGCTCGATTATGTGCCGATCGCGTACATCACGGCGAAGAGCGGCAAAAACGTAACGCGGTTGCTCAACCTCGCCACGCAGCTTTACAAGCAGGCCGGGCGGCGGGCGAAGACCGGCGAACTGAACCGCGTGATCCAAGAGGCGATGCTGGCCAGCAACCCGCCGGTCCGCGGCAACCGGATTCCGAAGGTTTACTACGTCACGCAAGTCGGCACGCACCCGCCGACGATCGTGATCGTGACCAACGAACCCGACTTGTTCGACGAGACGTACGTCCGCTACCTCACCAAGACGATCCGCGACAACTTCCAGTACACCGAAGTGCCGTTGAAGGTGATCTTCCGCACGAAGGGGGAAGCGTCGTCGTACGCAGCCCGGCGGCGGATGAAGGCCGAGGAATTGGGCCTCGATCCGGATTACCCGGAAGTGCTCGATGCCGCCGAGGAATTGGAACTGGCCCCGCCGATCGACTTCCCCGAGGAACTCGGCGACGAGCCGATGCCATTCGACGAACCGGACGACGCCGAGGAGTTCGACCCGGCGGAACTCGATGGGGACGGCGATTCGTCCGGCCCCGCGACGCCGATGCTGCCGACCAAGAAGAAGAGCGACAAGCCGGCGTTCGTGTACGAACCCGAGAAAAAGAAGAAAAAGAAGCCGCCGTCGAATACGTGGAACGTGTGAGCGCCTGTCATTCGGCGATGAGTCGGTCGATCCCGGAGCGGCCTAGCGCTCGCAATGTCGCGATGTTCCGCTCCGGAATCCCGGCGAGGAACTCCGCATCCCCCGCCACCTTCGTAATGCTCGCTTCCCGCAACAGATGGAGCATGGGGTATGGGGAGCGATTGGTGAAGTTTTCGACCGCGTCCGGTCTTGTCCGCGCGAAGCGGTATTGGGGGTGGAAACTGGCGAGTTGTATGACTCCGGTCAAATCCAACGACGCGAGCAACTCGTTCGCTTCGCTCAGGAAGTCGTTGTAATCGAGGAACTCGATCAGCGCGAACGGGTGTATCAAGATCGTCGTTTCCACGTCTTCGATCGGCGCCGCTGCCAAAGCGAAGAGTTCCCGTTCCAAATCGGAGTGCAACTCGTCTTTCCCCTTCGCAACACTGACTGCGTAGCGGATCTTCCCGGCTTCGAACACGCGGCGAGCGAACGGGCAGAGGTTCAGTCCGATCACGACGCGCTCGATCCAGCGCCGGGTCTCGGCGACGGGGTCACGGGGCATTCTTGTACTTCGGGGCGATCGCCACGGTGTTGAACCCGAGCGCCTTCTTGATCGGAATCATCTCGCCGACATCGTTGCCTTCAACGAGGTGACCGCTCCATTGGCAGAGGTAGCCGAGCACGAACGCGGCCGCACCCCAGTACCACTCGACGAAGAAGGGCAGAATCAGCCCGGCGATCGCCAGGGGTATCCCGAGCATGTGAATCGCGAAGTTGAACCAATGCTGGTGGCGCTCCAGCCAGTTCAACCGCGCGGCCTTGGCGAACCACCACGATTTTTTGGCGAGGGGGAAGCGGGGTTTGGGTTGTAGTTGTTCCATGGCTTCAGAATAGCGAAGTGCAGGCCG
>JANOSQ010000651.1:0-15193 GCA_031415915.1 Fimbriiglobus sp.
ATCCGGAGAGGATCCACTGTTTGGCCGTTTCGCCGGGCGTCACCCCGAGCTTCAGAACCCACGGCGGATCGAGGTCGGCGACGAGTTCCTCCAAAGCGACCGGCGGCTTCGAAGCTCGACGGAGAAAAACGCGACCCGGCCCCCCGAGTAAGGGCAACAACGTTTCCAACAGCGGCCCGGCGAGTCGGTACCGGGAGACGCCTTGATCCGAGTTGTAAGCGTACGAGTAATGCTCGTGCCGCGCACCGCCGGTGAGCAGCGCTGCGATTTTCCGGTCGAGCGGGTCGGCCAATTGGGCGATGTACCCGGCCGTGAGGTACTTCGCTTGGGGCTTGCCCCACTCGCCGTTCATTTTCCGTTCGCGCGTGTTGATGTCGATCACGAGCTGGCGGGCGATATCGCTGGCCGGTTGATCGACGACGAGAACCACTCGGCGATCCTCGATGATCGGTTGAGGCCCACTGGCCACCGGCGCGACCTCGCGGCTCAAGGCGTCGAGTTGATCCTTCCAGTGTTCCCGATTCGGAGGCGGTGCGGTGCGGGCGTGCACCGAAGGCCGGTGCGGCGAAGGTTCGTCGGGATCTTCCCACTCGTCGTCGAGATCGTCGAACGCGAGCTTCAACGGTTCGAGTTCCGCGGCGGCGCGGGCGAAGCCTCTGGTCTCCGCGGCGAGGATCGTGGCCCAGATGTGTTTGCACAAGCCGGCATAGGGACAATTGCAAAAAGCCTTGATCGTGCCATTCAACAATTCCAAGTCGACGTCGTACTGACGCGAGCCTTTCACCGAAGCGTAGACCTCGGTAGGGTGACACGAAGCCAGCCTTACCAAGCCCGAGTGGTAGTAGGTCGAGCCCCGGGTTCGGATGTCGTAAGAGATTTGCGCGGTGAGTCGTTCGGTCAACTTCATGGAATCAAAGTAGGGCTGTGGGATCGCCGCGCAAGGTTGCAAAGTCCAACAGGTTCCGACTTTTCCGCCCCGATTCGGAATATTGACTGGATTTTCGTCCGGAGTGTGGTATACTTCTCCATTAGATAGCGGATTCGTCGGGTCGTGATCCCTTTTGCTTCGTTCCGCCGGGTCTCCGGCAGAGCGTATCTCGGTTCTCCCAATCGACACTCGCGGACAACACCGGCCACCCTCAACCGGAATCATTCCGATTGACCTTGTGGTTTTGGTTCGTTCGGGGTCATCATGGGCGAATCGGGATCCCCACAACGGCTTTCGAATTCCAACTGCCCAGCAGATTGATGATCGAATCGGCACACGAGGTGATGAACGAATTGGCTTCGACAGAGTCTTCGCATCCCCCGCTTCACGTTTTCCCCTTCCGAGGAATTGTTATGCCCGACGCCAAGAGCGTCGACGGGGCGCCTGCCCCGCGTCCCCTGATCCGCAAGCGCATCATCCGCAAACCGGGCGAGCCGGTTGTGGCACCTCCCCCGGCTCCCGCGCCGGCCCCTGCGGCTTCAGCACCCCCGCCCGCCGCCGTCGCTCCGGTCGTGGTCGCCCCGGCTCCCTTGCCACCTCCACCTCCACCACCGCCGCCCCAGCCGAGGCTCAACTCGCCCGCGGCTCCGATGAAGGACAACCGCGAACCCCGCGGCGACTTCCGCCCGCGCAACAACGGCGACCGCCAAGAACGCGGCGATTTCCGCCCGCGCAATGACAATAACAACGACGCTCCGCGACCCGCTCCGGTTCGCCGCGAGCCGACCGGCCCCGCACTCCGGCTCGACGACCTCTACCGGATGCCGATGCCCGCCCTGTTCAAGATGGCCGAGGGCGAAGGCATCCACGAGAACAGCGGGATGAACCGCGCCCAGCTCATCATCGGCGTCGTCCGCCGGCAGATCGAGCGCGGCGAAGTTGTCAAAGGCTCGGGCACCCTCGAAGTGCTCCCCGACGGCTACGGATTCTTGCGCAGCGCCGCCCACAACTACCTCGCCAGCCCCGAAGACATTTATGTCTCGCCGAGCCAGATCCGCCGCATGAGCCTGCGGACCGGGTACATCGTCGAAGGGCCGATCCGGTTGCCGATCGAGAACCAAGACAACTTCGCGCTGATGCAGATCGAGATCGTCAACGCCAAACCGGCCGAAGAAGCGACGAGCCTCACCGGGTTCGCCGACCTCACGCCGCTGCACCCGAACGCCAAGTTCCGGCTCGAAACGACCGCCGACGAAATCAGCATGCGGATCGTCGACTTGGTCACGCCGATCGGCAAGGGCCAACGGGCGTTGATCGTCGCCCCGCCGCGGACGGGCAAGACCATCTTGCTGTCCAAGATGGCCAACTCCATCATGATCAACCACCCCGAAGCGTACGTCTTCGTGCTGCTCATCGACGAGCGCCCCGAAGAAGTGACGGAAATGCAGCGCCTGGTCCAAGGCACCAATGCCGAGGTCGTCGCCAGCACCTTCGATGAACCGTCCGAAGAGCACATCCACATCGCGGACATCGTCCTCGAAAAGGCGAAGCGGATGGTGGAACAAAAACGGGACGTGGTGATTCTGCTCGACAGCATCACGCGGTTAGCCCGTGCCCACAACGCCGAGGCCCCCGGCGGCGGCAAGCTGCTCTCCGGTGGTCTCGATAGCAACGCCATGCAGAAGCCGAAACAGTTCTTCGGCGCCGCCCGCAATGTCGAGGAAGGCGGGTCGCTGACGATCATCGCCACCGCCCTCATCGAAACCGGCAGCCGCATGGACGACGTGATCTTCGAGGAATTCAAAGGCACCGGGAACATGGAACTGCTCCTCGACCGCCGGCTGGTCGAGAAGCGCATCTACCCCGCCATCGACGTCAACCGCAGCGGCACCCGCAAGGAAGACCTGCTGCTGACCCCCGAAGAACTCGGCAAGATGGCCATCCTCCGCCGCGTGCTGTCCGACATGCACCCGGTCGAAGCGATGGAACTGCTGATCAACCGCGGGAAGAAGACGAAATCGAACGCGGAGTTCTTGATCACGATGAATTTGAATTGAGGCGAGCCGGCAGCGTGAGCTGCCGGATTCTGGTCGCCCGAGAACCGAGAAGCTTGCGTTTCCGTCCATCTGCAAGAAGATGTACCGGGGAGCGCAGGCTTTTTTGACTACGATAACGACTCACCGATGAAACCGCGTTTCTCGGCAAGACCCTGATCAAAAGGCGAACCCGATGGACCGACAGCAAGTCCTACTGGCAAAGACCCTTGAGGCGGCGAAAGTTCCTCTGAGCGTGAAGTCGTTCAACGAACGGCTGATCCTGCAGAAGTCGGTGTACCTTCTGCAAGCGGCGGGTATTCATATGGGTTACCGCTTCCGGTGGTACATTCGCGGGCCGTACTCTCCGGACATGACCGCCGGGGCGTTCGGGATCGCCAACGAGGGAGAATACGGCAAGACGGCACTGCAGGGGTGGAAATTGGACGACGAGTCGGCCGCACGTGCCCGCAACCTCCAGTCACTCTTGCACCGTGCAAGTGAAACGAAGGCCGAGCAAGCTCTCCGTCTCGAACTGTTGGCCTCGGCGTTATTCTTGTTTAAGACTGAGCAAGCCAAGCCAAGTGATCCGGAAGGGACATCCGGAATTTTGAAGAAGAACGACAAGGATTTCGATGCCAGCGAGGTGAAAGTGGCCGTTAAGGAGCTGAAAGCTCATGGCCTCCTCGCGTAACAAGCCGACTCGCGTCGTCAACGACAACATCCACGGCGACATCGCGCTGACCGATGATGAATGGAAGGTCGTGAACACGGCGACTTTCCAGAGATTGCGTTCACTCAAACAACTCGGCATGGGTCACCTCGTCTATCCGAACGCCACCCATACGCGATTCGCCCATAGTCTCGGTGTGTTTCGCATCATGTGCCGGGTTCTCGAAAATCTCGACCACTCGGGTCTCGATGAAGAACGGAAAGCGGATCTGCGGTTGGCTGCGCTGCTGCACGACGTCGGACACTACCCGTATTCGCATCTCATGGAGCGAGTGGCAAACGTCACGTTGACGGAGGAGGAGATGGTCAAGCCGGTTTCAAAGACCATATCGGGGCAGTTGAACGAATATCCGGATCACGAAGAACTCGGGCGGCACATCCTCGAATCGCAAGCCGACATTCGCAAAGCACTGGGTGGCAAACCGAGAGCGAGAAAGATCGGCGCGCTGTTCTCGCGTCTGGAAGGTACGGATCAGCAGTTCAGTAAGCTGATTCACAGCAGCTTAGACATGGATCGGTTGGACTATCTGCTCCGCGATGCCCGCGCGGCCGGCGTGCCCTATGGCGAAATCGACCTGAATTATCTGCTGAACAGCATTCGCATCAGTCCCAAGGGAATGCTCGGCGTCGATGAGAAGGCATTGGCGGCGGCCGAACACTTTTTGTTGTCGCGGGTTTTCATGCATCGGGTCGTGTATTACCATAAGACGACCTACGGTTTTGAGGAAGCGTGTCGGCAACTGCTGCGACGAGTCCGGGACACGGGTCGCTACGAGGACTCGCTCGCCATGAATGGGGATCGCGTTCGCGAAATATGCGGTGGCACAGAACTTCGAGGCTTTACCGACGACTACGTTGATCGCATCATTGACCAAGCGGTCGATGACGATCAGGAACCCGTTATCCAGATACTGGCATCTTGCTTAGTCGAGCGCCGGCCTCCACGACTCCTCGTCGAGATCGGCGGTGTCGAAGAGAAAATCAGCGACTACACGGCAGGGACGGTATTCAAACAAAAGTGCCGCGATGGACTCGAAGCTTTGGCAAAGAAGTACAAGCTGGATGTCGGTCAATTTCTGTTGTGTGGCCCGAAGCCGATCAAATTCGAGGAACGGGGTTCTCTGTTCTCTCGGGCCGACGCAGAAAAACTCAAACCCGAGGAACGCGAAGAATTGATCATGGTGTTTCGGAAGGGGCACCAGGAGCCGCAATCCATCGTAGACATCGGCGGATCGATCATCAAAAGCCTGTCGAATCAGGTCTTTTCGATTCAACGTCTCTATCTTGCGGAGCGAGATCTCAAGCCGGAGAAACTCGAACAACTTCGCAGCGAAGTCCGTGAATGGGCCAAGCCTCCCAAATAGTTTTTTTCTACATTTTCGAACTCCAGGCATCGCCACGCGGATGTACGAGAGCCGCGACTTCGCCGCGATGCCGATTCTCGCCGACGCGCTCGAAGAAGCCGGCTGCACCAACACGGATGTCCTGCTACACTGCCGGGAACCGGGCATCCACGTCCGCGGTTGTTGGGTCGTCGATCTGACACTGGAAAAGAGTTAGATCCCGACTGCGGGGTGCGGTAGGATGATCGACGGATCAATTCCGGGGCATCATCAGGATCCATCACCATGCGTGTCTGCCTCGCCTTGGCGTGTCTCATCCCGACGCTCGCCCTCGCCGCCCCCGTGCCCAAGGAAATCAAGAAGAAGCCGACTTCGCTCGCGGGGACTTGGAAAATCCTCGAGCTGCAGGGCTTCGGTGCGCAGCCGAGCACGAACGATGGTTACTGGACCATGGACGAGAAAGGAAACTCTTGGTTTCACCCGACCGAGACGCCACCGGCGAACGCGAAACCTTCGGATGTGAACGTCGCCGATTTCGATAAGGGTGAAATGAATCACTGCGCTCCGCATGCCGCGAAGGATGAATTTGCGATGTTCGGCGTATTCGCGTTCGAGGGGGATGTGCTCATCATCAATTACCACATGCAGAACAGCGGGCGCGAGAAGCGACCCAAGGGCCTCGAACTCGAAGTCGGCGGGATGCGTTGGAAACTCAGAAAGAATGCCGAGTCTGGTAAGTGACTGCCTGCCGTAAAACGGCCGCGGGGATGAGCTGAGATGGCCCATGCTAAGTTCCAAGAATCGGACTGGTTGACGGCGACGAGTTTGCCGCAACTTTTCACCCGGCAACCCGAGCGAGCCAAAGACGTTCGATTGAAACGGCTGTTCGCCGTCGCCTGCATCGCCCCTGCGATGAAACTGATTCCACCCGATCCGCGGCTTCAGGGCGTGTTCGACGGCACGGAATCGTTCGCGGACGGTTTGCTATCGCCCAAGCAAGTGGCGGAGATCCGACCTTCGGGAAGGGCTGGCGGATGCGATCCCAGTTGCCGATCGTGCTCGGGCAGCAAACCGATCCACAACCCGATCTCGCATTCCTCCGGGGTTCGGCTCGCGATTCCATCGAGCATCCGACGACGGCTGAACTGGTCGTCGAAATTTCGGATACGTCGCTGAAGTTTGACTCCACGGACAAAGCTGACCGCTACTCGCTCGCCGGCATCCCCGAATACTGGGTACTCGACCTCAACGGCCGGCAACTCCTCGTCTTCCGCGACCCGACCGCGAATGGTTACGGCACCAAGTTCACCGTGCCGGCCGATGGGAGCGTGGCCCCGCTCGCGGTGCCGGGAGTCACTGTGGCGGTGGCCGCTCTGTTGCCGTGACATCGGACATGTCGACCTCGGCGGCGATCACGCCTTGGGCGATCAAGTACTCGATGCCGCCCGTGCCCACGTTGTAGAGCGCACCGATTGCATTGGGACGCAATTCGGAACTCGCCGATGGGCGTGCGGTCCATCGCTCCCGCGTCCGGCTCGTATCCGACCGGTCACACCTTGGCAATTACTTTAGTCGGGGAGGGGAACCTTCGACCAGCGGGGCCGAGTCTGCTAGGCTGTGAAGATGATCCGCACCGCATGCTTCCTCTGCCTCTTGTCCGCGCTCCCACTCGCGGCGCAATCGTCCGGCCCGAGCGCCCGTTTGCGCGGGGAGACGGAAGCGGCCACGACCCGCAAGCGCCTCACGGAGGCCCAGCAGAAACTGCGCGCGGGCCAAGCCACCGAAGCCGCCGACGAATTCCAGCGCATCCTCGACGAGTCGGGAGACGATCTCGTGCCCGTGCCGGGGAACCATTTCCAACCCGCCCGCAAGCTCGTGCAGCAATACTTGGCCGCGTTACCGACGGCGACCCTGACGGCCTTCCAGAACCGCCTCGAAGAACCGGCGAAGAAACTGCTCGACGCCGGCCGGCGCGACCGCGACCCGGCGCCGCTCCGCCAACTCTTGGGGCGGTACTTCATCAGCCGGCCGGCCGAGCCCGCGATTCTGTTGCTCGGGGAGTTGCTCTTCGAGCGGGGCGATTTCCGCGCGGCCGAGCAAACTTGGCGCTTGCTACTGCCGGCGAGCACCGCGGAGGAATTGAGCTACCCGAATCCCAAGACCGATCCGGGGCTCGTCCGCGCCAAACTCGTGCAATCGGCGATCTTCGCGGGGGAGCTGACACGGGCCAAATCGGAGTTGGCGAGCTTTGAGAAACTCCACCCGAAAGCGTCCGGCCGACTCGCGGGTCTCGACGGGCCGTTCGCGGCGATCCTGGCGAAATTGTTGGCCGCACCACCGGCGCACCGCACGAGCGGCGGTCCCGGTGGCTGGACCACGTTCGCGGGCAACACAAGCCGCGACGGGGCCCTCGGCGAACCGCTCCCCCGCCTCCCGAGCGAACCGACTTGGCGCACTCCGTTCCCGCGCCAAGCGGGCGACAAACTGAGCTACCGACCCGCCTCGTTCCCGGCGGCGAAGTCCTTGGCGTTCCACCCGGTCGTGCTCGACGGCAAAGCCTACGTCGCCGAAGCCGGCCGGATCTTCTCCTTCGACTTGAAGACCGGCGACGGTCACGTGGCCTTCGATGCGCGGGCACTCCCCGAGCGGCCCGTCCTCTCCGAAGCCGAGTACGCCCGGCCCAATTTGCTCGATGCCGATTTTACCCTGACGGCCCACGGGGGGCGACTCTACGCCCGCCTCGGCCATGCGGCGCTGCCCGCGAGCGTGGAGACGGCGGCGGGAAAGTCGCCGGAGAGTTTCCTCGTCGTGTTCCAACCGCTGAATCTGGTCGATCCGCCGAAGAATGCGCTCACGATGAAGCCGATCGCCACGTTGGTTCCCCCGAGTTCCAAAGCGGGCAAAGTCGCTTGGGAGGGAGCGCCGCTGGTCGCGGAAGGCAAGCTCTTCGCCGCGTGCTCCCGGCTCGACGAACGCGGTCGCTGGGTTCACTCCGTCGTCTGCTACGACGACCCGCCCGCCGAGAAACCGAATTGGGTCGTCGAGGTGGCCGACACCGACGCCTCGACAATGAGGCATCGCCACGAGCTCCTCACGCTGGCCGGGGCGAATATCGTACTGGCACTCCCGCAGGGTTTGGCCGTGGCCATCGATCGCGGCTCGGGCAAGTTGGCATGGGCATTCCGGAGTGCCCCGGCCGCGCGGCCGCCGGCCAACGGCCCGCAGCAAGACCTCTGCCCGGCGGTCTACTCGGGGGGTCGCATCTTCTTCGCCCCCGCCGAAGGGGATCAACTCTACGCGTTGGACGCGGAGACCGGCCGCCCGGTTTGGGAAGCGGGACCGATGCAAATCGAACAGATCGTGGGCGTGGCCCAGAACCGCGTGGTGGTGACGCTCGCCGGGCCGCAGAAAGGCATCCGGGCCTACGACATCAACACCGGTTCGGATCGAGAACCGCAGGGCTGGCGGAACCACGATGCCCCGCACTTGGGCACCTACGGTCGCGGGCTGTTGACCCCGGAAACCGTGCTCTGGCCGACCAAAGAGTCGCTGTACCGGCTCTCGCTGCTCGACGGGAGCGTGCTCGGTCAACCGCAGGCCAAGCCGCACGGGAACTTGGCGTTCGCCGACGGGGTATTGCTGGTGGCGACGCCGACGGAGTTGTGGGGCTACGTCGTCGATCCCAAAGAGCCGGCCTCGCCCGTGCTGACGCGGACATTGGCTCCGGCGGAACCGGCTCCGGCCTATCGCAATGTCGTGCGGAACGCGGCGACTACTGCCCGGTGGGACTGGCCCCGCACGGGGCTCACGATCAGTGCCTCACGCGTGTTGACCCCCGGCGCGTGGCCCGTCGAGCAGACCCGTTCGGACGAAAAGGCAATCCTCGTCTGCGATGGCACCGCGATCTGGAGTTGGCCCGCCGATCTCGCCAGACCCTCGTGGAAGTCCGCGTTGAAAACGCCCGCTCGGATCGTGCGGGCCACCCTCGACGACGGGCATTGGATCGCGTGGGGGGCTTCGACTGTCCTGTCCGTCAACGCGGCGGATGGTCGGGTGCGGTGGCAGTTCGATTCGCCGAGTGCATCAGCGTTTCTCGCGGGAGGCTCTTTGGCCGGGTCGCGGTTCATCACCTGTTTGGGTGCGAATGGCTTGCTCGCCCTCGACCTGCGCACCGGGCGAATCGCTTGGTTGTGCGATCCATTCGGCCGCCCGCGATTCCGCGAGTTCGCACTCGCCGGCGCGCCGGCGTTCAACCCACACTTCCTCGCGGTCGGCGATACTGTCCTCATTCAAAAAAGCGACGGCGAACGCTGGACGCTGAGTGCGGACACCGGTCGCGTGCTCCACACGACGCCGACCTGCTTGACGCCTTGGACGGCTCCGCCCGCGGCGACCGCGGGCGGCCTCGCCATAGTTTCGGACGGTCCCGCGCTCGTCGTGGCCGTCGAACCCCGGAGCAATCGCGCGCTCTGGCGCTACGAGGCGGGCGGCGAAACGAACCTCAGCGGGGCCGCGCCGGAAGTGCAGATCGACGGCGAGGATGCATTCGTTCGGATCGGCCGGAACACCGGGATGGAACTCGTCCACCTTGATGCGAAATCGGGCACGGGCGATTGGCGGAATGCCGCCCTCGTGCCCGGCGGCGGAGGACCGGGTGCCGAGTTGGTGTTCGATTCGGAGCGACTGTATCTGGTTCAGCCGAGGGCGGTGACGGGATATTCCCGGAGTTCGGGGCGGAAGCTTTGGCACCGCGAGTGGCCGGAGGGCGGTCGGTGGCAAGCCATTGTCACCCGCGGCGGACTGCTAGTGTGCCGCGCCGAAGCGGAGGAGCCGTGGAACGCGCTTTTGGGCAGGGCCATCCGGCGCTGGGCGGAGTGGCCGACCCCCGTGCGCGCCTTGGGAATCGGCTTGGCGATGGCGAGATCGTTCGCCGTGCCTACCGCCGTGATCGCGATGCTCGACTCGGAGACGGGCGAAGTGTTGGCCCGGAGCGAATCGCCGGTCGTGGGCCCGTTGATACGAATAGAACGCTCGGGAAACGGGGCACTCCTGCTCGACACCGGCGGGGCCGGAACGTTGAGGGCGGGCCGTTGATTCAGCCCCCGGCGTGGACGAACCGCGCCGCGACGATCATCGCGCCGCGTACACCCGGTTGGGTGCGGACGACTTTCGCCAAGAGCGCCCACGGTACGAACTCGGGGAGTGTCGGGAACGTCGCGAAGACGTGGTCTGTGGTCAGCGCGGCCGGGATCAGACACGCGAAGCCGGTGGCGGAGACGTCCGAGCATTTCCCGATCAACGGGGCCTTCACCGCGAGTTCGCCATCGACGGGGAAGAGCGAGATAGGCAAGTCGGTCCGGAAGCGGGCGGCTTTGCGACGTTCGTTCGTGTTTTGCACCGCCCGGCGGAATTGCTCGATCAACCCGATGAGGGCTTCGTCGCCGTTTCCCCGTTCGCCGCCGGTCGCCCGCGCGGTGACCGCGACTTCACCGGCCCCCGCCTGGTCGTTCCGCGGCAGTTGGATCACCAACTCCACACCCCGCGCCCCGGCGTGCGGTTTGAGCACGAATGTGTCCGCGGTCCACTGCATCATGTCGAGCGCGTGTTGATCCTTGAATGCGGCCAATTTCAACAAGGCCAATTCGACGGTGAGCTTGACGGGGAAGCGCGCGGTCAAGCGACCGTCCGGAAGGCGCGCGATGAGGAGTTCGACTTTCGACGACGGCCAAGCGGCGACGGCGTTCGCCCCGGCGGCGAGGAGAATCGCATTGGTCAATCGCCCGGCCCGCGGGGGGGCGATCGCGGTGGCGGGCCGACCTTCCAGGAGCTCGACGCATTCGACCACGCGGACTTCTTCGAGCGCGACGCCTTCTGCACTCCGGGGTTCGAGCGCGCTCAGAAATGCCGCGCAATTGGCGAACCGATGTTCCGGATCGGGCGCGAGGGCTTTTTTCACCGCGGCCGATTCGCGCGCCAGAAGTTGTCCCCAGACGATCCGAATTCCGCCCCTCCGTTCCGGCGGCGACCAAGCCCCCCGCAGTTCCAAGAAAATCAAAGCCAAGGAATATTGATCGCCGGTGCGCGTCGGCCGTCCGGCGACCGCTTCGGGGGCCGCGTAAGGGTCTCCCCCGAGCCAATCCCGGTCGTCGCGCGTCCGCCGCAGCAACTCGCCCATCCCGAACAGGGTGACGGCCAATGTCGGGCCGGTATGCAAGAGCGTCGATGGCGAGAGCAGGCCGTGCCGGCAACCGTGCTGCGAATGCAGCGAATCGAGCAACTCCGCGACGGGTGCCAGGAGTGCCCGAGCCTTTCCGGCGCCGAGGGCTCTTTCCCCGGCGGCTTTCCGCTCCGCGAGCCACGCCTTCAAGGAGGGGTGCTTTTCGGGTACTGCGAAACTCACCGCGTGCGGGCTCGGCCGGAGGACGGTTTGCGATCCCGCCGCGTTCGGTTCCATTAACCCGGCCAGGACCGACTCGATGTCGGCGAGCTTCGCCGAGGAGAGTTTGAACAGGTGGAGCGAGTGCAACCCCCCCGAGGGATCCGATGCCCGAACCGCGCGGGCCTGCACATTCGTCGGCCCTTCCGCCAGATATTTCCAGCCGGGGTGTTGGCGATTGAATTCGAGTTCCTGTTGGGACACGGCCCGCGTTTCGATCATGGCCGCGAGGCTCGGGCTCAATCGCAGCGTCGCTTCCGCATTCGAAGGACCGATCTGCCGCAAGCCGGGCGTGATCAAGCCCGATTGCTTGGGGGCGAGTTGGGGCGAACCCTGCGGGGGTGTCGGGACGCTCCGTGTCGGCGCCGTCAGGACTTGCGTCCCGCGAAGCAACGACTTCACGAACCCCAAGCAGGTGGGGAATCGTTCCGCGGGGTCTTTGGCGAGCGCCCGCCGAACCGCGTCCTGATCCCGTTCCGGCAACGGGCTGACATCCGGCTCGGCCGACGAATGCTGCAGCAGCAATTGCCGGGCGCTGCGGCCCGAATACGGGAATACCCCCGTGAGCAACTCTTGATAGACGAGCGCAAGCGGGTATTGATCGGATCGCGCATCGACGCGGTCGCACAGGATTTCCGGGGCCACGTATTTGGGCGTCAGCCCGCGGCCGAGTTTCGGTTCGACTCCACTCTGGCTCGTCCGGTGCCGGGCGACCAATCCGTAATCCCCGACTTTCACATGCCCGCCGACGAGGAACAGATTCGCCGGTTTCACATCCAAGTGCTGGAGTCCGTGTTGCCGGCCGAGCACATCGAGCGCCTCGGCCGCGTCCACCATGTATGAAAGCAACTCGCTGCGCGGTATTCCCGGCAACCCCTCGGCCCGGCATTCGTCGTAGCGGTTCCCGAGGCTCTGGTCGGCGAGTTCCATCACCATCACGAGTTCGGCGCCACTCAATTCGACCCGCTCGAGAGTCATCAGGAACGGGTGCCGGATGCCCCGGATGCGTTGGAAAGCTTCGTACTCCTGATCCAACGAAGTCGGCTCGGTCGAAGTTTCTTCGCCTCGCTGCGCGTGGACGAATTTGATGGCCTTGTGCAAACCCCCCGGGGCCAAGCACTTCCAAACTTCCCCGAAACCCCCCATTCCCAAGGGCGCGAGGAGCCGGTACCCGGGGAGCGGCTCATCCCCCGCGGCTCGGACATACGGTCGATCTTGAACCAAAGCAGACATTCGGAACGCGGCCAGAAGTTCGTGTGGCGGTGACCGGTGAAAGCCTAGTTCACGAAAGCGCGCGGGAGCGCCGGAATCTGGCGCTGACCGCCGCCCGAACGGCGGCGGTCGAATCCGTATCCTGACCCGGTGCGTCCAGCCCGGAGTGAACGATGCGACGAATCGGTATCTTGACGGCCGGGGGCGATACCCCCGCCCTGAACGCGACCATCCACGGGGCGGTGACCCGCGGGAATCAGCACAACATCGAAGTCATCGGGTTCATCAAAGGGTTCAGCAGCCTGTTCAACCCGCGCGTGCCCCACGTCCATTTGAATCCGCTCTTCCACACGATCCCCGAACTCGACCCGGTTCGGGGCGGCACGCTCCTCGGCGCGTCCCGCGACTACGTGGACGCCGACGACAAAGCCGCCATCGCGCTGATCGCCGAGCGACTCGCGAAATTGAAAATCGACGGCCTGATCTGCGTCGGCGGCGACGGTACGCTCAACGGGATGCAGGCCCTCAGCGAGTCGGTGCCCACGGTGCTCGCCCCCAAGACCATCGACAACGATCTCGGGCTGAACTTCCCGAACGAAGTGGACGAGTGGAAACGCTTCGGCGAAGTCGACCCGAACGCCCCGAGCCCGCCGGCGCCGGATCTCGTGGAAGGCGGCGGCTTTTGGTACGGCCGCGCCGAATCGCGGGCCGCGTTCCATCTCGAACGCATGGTGAATTACGTCACGCCAGGGTACGCCACTGCCGTCTACGTCTCGGCGACCGGGGTTCAACGCGTGCGAACCACGGCCGAGAGCCACCGCCGCATCGCCATCGTCGAGGTGATGGGCCGGCACTCCGGGTACATCGCCCTCGGCTCGATGTACGGGCAACCCGACCTGCTACTGGTGCCGGAAAGCCCCATCGACGTCGACAGCTTGGTCGAGCGGATCAAAGAGATTTACGACTTGCAGAAGCACGTCGTGATCGTCTGTGGCGAAGGGGTCATCGACGAGCGCGGCCAAGAACTCGGGGCCGAGCACCAATCGACCGACCCGGCCGGGAACAAGGTGCTCACCGGGGCGTCGGAGGCGCTGCGGGCGATCCTCGTCGAGAAGCTCGGCGACAAATATTTCACGAGCAAGCGCCGCAACGAAAGCGCCCGCGCCGCCGTGTTCACGCGGAAGATCGGGCACACCCAGCGCGGCGGTCGGCCGATTCTCTTCGACCGCTTCTACGCGGCGCAACTCGGCGGGCACGCCGTCGATTTGCTCTTGAAGCGGCGGATGAACGCCGTGGCCGTGTTGGATTGGAACAAGGAGAAGGGGTTCCACTTGGGCGAGGTGTTCGCCAACGACTTCCGCGACAAATGGGGCCACATCCACGCCCGCAAACTGCACCCGAGCTTCTACGATTCCAAGATGCTCCGCCCGTCGCAAGTCGGCATCGACTACCTGCTGCCGATTTTCACGAACGCCATCGGTACCGATGACCTCGAAGCCCTGCGCACCGACCTCTTCGACGAGAGCCACCTGACGCTGCCGTTCCACTCGGTGAACACCGACATCAACAAACGCATACGCTATTTGGAGGAATAGCTGGTTCTCAGAGAGGTACGGGCGCCGGGCTTTGGGCGCGGGCGAGTTCCGCCAGCATCCGCAGGGCGGTGTTCACCGAGGCCTCGGTGGGGAATGCCAAAGCGACATCCGGGTCCAAACGAACGAGCGGTGGACGGGCTTGGTAGCGCTCGTAGTATTTGCCGCGGACGCCGCCTTTCAATTGGGAAAGGTCGTACTCCGGCAACAGACCGTCTTCGGCTTCAGGGATAACTGCCATCTTCATAACCTTTGCGTTCAGCCCGGCTGGCGGCGCGGGCGCTGATGATCCGATTGGCAGACCCGCGATCCGTATGGGAAACGATTAGCACGCGTCCCCTCGATGAAAGCCCGATCGTCAGATACCGCAATTCGTCCGCCGAATGGAGCGGGTCGTCAAAGGTGACGGCCAATGGATCGCCGAACACCGTCGCGGCTTCTGGGAGGGAGACCCCGTGCTTGATCTCGTTCGAGCGGGCCTTGTCCTCATCCCACTCGACATCCATCGCACCGCTCCACTCGATTCATGCTCCCATCATTGCATGGGGGAGAAACTTCGTCAAGCGTCCAATCGGTACACTATCTCGAATCGCTTTTCGCCTGATCGAAACGGAACCGCCCCCGATGACCGCCGCGCCGCTGCCCAAAGTGCAAATCAAGATCGAACGGAAGACCCAGCACCCGTGGATCTTCCAGAAGATGGTCGAATGGCCCGCCACCAAGGTGCAGAACGGGGCGATCGTCGATGTCCTCGACAAAGCCGGGCAGTGGGTCGGCCGCGGAATTTACAACGGACATTCTCGGATCGCCCTGCGGATTCTCACCGCTGATGAAAACGAACCGATCGACGCCGCGTTCTTCCGCGACCGCATCGGCAAGGCGCTCGAACTCCGCCGCGGGCTGTTGAAACTGGACGA
>JANOSQ010000652.1:0-2164 GCA_031415915.1 Fimbriiglobus sp.
CGAAGGCTCAGGGAGGCCGGGGATGCTCGGAGGGGCGGGAGGCGAGGGGGTGGCCTGGGACTCCCGGGCATCCGAGGTGCGATATATTCTCCACAGTATCGGCGAAGCTGAGGCGGGCAATGCGTTAAGCACTCGGGGAGCGAGGAGCAAAAAGGGGTGACGAATCCGTTTCACGTTATTTCACGAAACGACCCCGGTTTCACGAAACGTGTCACGATTGCTTGTCAATACATGCGCGGGATCACCGTCTTTGCAACTTGACATTGGAGGGCAAAAGGGCTACAAAGTCAGTAGAAATAGGCATTTGAGAGGATTTGGTGATCGGACGATAGCACGCCTACGGAACCGAAGGTTACTGGTTCGACTCCAGTCGGGTGTACTTGGGCCTCCGCGTCTTTCTCGGTTGTCACATCTGTTCCGTCTGAGCATCCCGCATCGTTTCGATTCGAAACGCGAATAAACTGCCTCCGGCGGCGAATCACCGTCGTCGCCTTTTCCGTTTCCACGAGATGTCATCATGCGTTGCGCCGCGTTCGTCCTGCTCTCGCTGCTCGCCGCCGCGCCGTCGGCCCGCGCGGAGCTGCCGCCGCTGATCCCCCGCGATGTGCTCTTCGGCAACCCCGAACGGGCCGGCCCGCAAATCTCCCCCGATGGAAAGTCGATCGCGTATCTCCGGCCCGACGGCAAGAACGTCCTGCAAGTCTGGGTGCGACCGACGGTGCTGCCCGAAGGCAAATACACCGAGAAGGCGATCACCGCCGACCCGAAGCGCGGCATCCGCACCTTTTATTGGGCGCAGGACAACAAGCACCTGCTCTACGAACAGGACGCCGAGGGGGATGAGAACTACCACCTCTTCGCCAGCGAGATCGCGACCGGCAAGACGCGCGACCTCACGCCGTTCAAAGGCGTCCGCGTCCAAGGCGTGGAGACGGACCGCAAGCACCCGAACGAAATCCTCGTCGGCTTGAACAAGCGGAGCAAAGGCGAGTTCGACATGCATCGGATCCAGCTCGATTCGGGCGAAGAAAAGCTCGACACCCAGAACCCGGGCCTCGCGCTCGCTTACGCCACCGACGGCGACTTCCAAGTCCGCGGGATCACGGTCGCCAAAATGGATGGCGGCTTCGACCTGAAGGTCAAGGACAAAGACGGCAAGTGGAAGACGATCAAAACCGTCGGCGCCGAGGAGCAAGCCCAAATTGCCGGCTTCGGCAAAGCCGCCAACACCGCGTGGTTGATCCACGACGCTGGCGCCAACGCTCAGCGCATCGTCAAGCACGACGTGGCCAGCGGCAAAGAAGAAGTCATCGCCGAGGACCCCGAGTACGACATCTCCGGCGCGATGGTCGATGAAAACGAACGCATCCTGCTCGCGGTCTCGTTCACCAAGGCCCGCACCGAGTGGAAGATCCTCGACGAATCGGTGAAAGCCGACTTCGCCGCGCTGGCCAAAGTGGACAAGGGCGACTTCGCCGTGAGCAATCAAACGGCCGACAACCAACTCTGGGTCGTCGGCTACACCCTCGATGTGGGGCCGCGGGTCTTTTACGTCTGGGATCGCAAGGCGCAGAAGGCCACCAAGCTCTTCACGAGCAGCAGCAAGCTCGAGAACCTGAAACTCGCCCCGATGGAGCCGTTCGAATTCGAGGCCAAGGACAAACTGAAGGTCCGCGGTTACGTCTCGTACCCCGTCGGCGTGGAAGCGAAGAATCTGCCCGCGGTACTGCTCGTCCACGGCGGGCCGTGGGCGCGGGATAGCTGGGGTTTCAGCCCGCTGACACAGATGCTCGCCAACCGCGGCTACGCCGTGATCCAAGTGAACTTCCGCGGCAGCACCGGCTACGGCAAGAAATTCCTCAACGCCGGCAACCGTGAGTGGGCCGGGAAGATGCACCAGGATTTGATCGACGCTGTCGAGGTTTTCGCCAAGAAAGGCAGCGTCGACCCCAAGCGCGTCGGCATCATGGGCGGCAGCTACGGCGGCTACGCCACGCTCGTCGGTCTGACCTTCACGCCCGACGCCTTCGCCTGTGGAGTCGATATCGTCGGCCCGAGCAACATCGTCACGCTGCTGAAGACGGTCCCGCCGTACTGGGCGCCCGCCAAGGCGATGTTCAACACCCGCGTCGGCGACCTCGAGAAGGACAAGGACTTCTTGGAC
>JANOSQ010000653.1:0-6754 GCA_031415915.1 Fimbriiglobus sp.
GGAAGCGAGCATCCGGCAAACCGCCGAGCCAATGCCCCCGGCGGCGCCGAGGATCACATAAGCGGGGGAGGTCGTGTTCATCATCGGTTCTCACGGACTGGGATGAACCGATGATAGCGTCGGCGGGGTTCGCCCCTTCCAGCCGACGGGGCGACCGAGCCAAGATCGCACGGTGGCGTACCACTGGATGCTCAGCAAAGTGAGGATGGCGAACGGGTGGAACACGACGCCGATCCACGATTGCTCAAAGCGGATTGCGGCGTGGATTCTCGGGGCGAGTGAACAGGCGACGGCGAGGATCACGGCAGCGGAGTAGTAGGGCGCGAGCGGATGCAGCGTAGCCAAAAGCGTGAAGGGGAGGAGGTGGCCGAGACTGAGCAAGCTCGTCCAAATCCAGATCGCGCCCGGTGCCCCGAGGCCTTCGCGGGCATTCTTGGCGAAGCCGTTCCACACTTGCCCGTTCGTGCGATACATCCGGCAGACCGCATCGGCGCCCGCATCGCAGAAGTCGGTCTTCAACCCGCTCATCCGGTACGCCCGCGGTAATTTCACGCCGTCGTGAAGTGAGCCGCGCACGAGTGGGTGACCGTGCCCGCCCACCGCGCGGTAGGCCTCGGCCGTCGTCAGGAACCACTGCCCACAACCGGCGCCCATTCCCGGCAGCAAACTCTGCCTCATGCGCCCGAGTGGAAGGTAACTCAGCAGCAACCAGTGGATCAGCGGCACGATCAACTTTTCGAGGAGGGTGCCGGTCTCTTGGCGCGGGAAGCCACTGACGAGGCTCACGCCCGAGGTGCGCAGGAACCCGACCATCCTCTTGAGAGCGACCGGCCCGAGGCGGACATCGGCGTCGAGGAACGTGATGACCTCGTGCTTCGCCAACTGCGCGAGTTGGAAACAGGCGTGCTGCTTCCCGCACCAACCCGACGGCAGCGGCGGAGCGGATGCGAGCCGGACGCGGCCGTCTCGCTTCGCGATCTCGGCCACGATGTCGGCGGTGCGGTCTGTGGAATGATCGTCGAGGACGATCACTTCGAATTCGACGCCCTCGTTCGCCAATACGCTTTCGAGCGCCGCGGCGATGTCGGCTTCTTCGTTGCGGGCGGGGATGAGTACGGAGATGCGTTCGCGCGACTCCGTCGCTTCGGGAACGCGGAACTGCTTGATGTTGCGGAAGTAGAGCCAGCAGGGGAACGCCGAGAAGAATAGGGCCGCGGCGAGTGCGAAGATCATCGCGCAACCTCGCGGTGGGCCGGGCGGAAGCGGCGGAAGCGGAGCCACGCCGCCAACCGGCGGAAGAGATCGTACCCGCCACCGACGCCCGCTTTCCCGCCGACGAGGATCGTGAACTTCGCCGGGTCGCGCGATTGGGCTTCGAGGTTCAGCGCGTCGAGATTCTCGGTGAGCAGCGCTTCGAGTTCCGCCGTCCACTGCCGGCCGGAGCGGGCTCCCGCGGCGTCGATGCGGATCGGTTCCGCGATCCGCAGCAGGGCTTCCGGGGTGCGTTCGGTCCAAAAGGTGTACTCGATGGCGAGGCAGACGACCCAACCCCGTTCCATGCGGGCGGCGAGGTGGCCGACGCCCGTCTTCAATCGGAGCGGGCGCGTGCGGACGTCGGTGAATTCGCCTTGGGCGGTCACCCAGAGCGCCCGCTTCGGAGCGGCGAGGATCGCTTCGCCCGTCCGCAGGAATTCCGCCGCTCCGCGGAGGCTGGTCGGATCGACGCCGAAGAAACCGAGCTTCCCGAAGATCGGGTAGTTCTTCAACATCTCGGCGTGGATCGGGGCGTAGCTGCGGTGACCCTTCAAAGATTGAACGAGTGGCATGCCGACCATCGGGTCCCACCACGAAGGGTGGTTGGCAACGACGAGGATCGGTTCGCCATCGGTCGGGAGCGCCGCACCGCTGCGGGAAAGCCGGACCGCGTGGAAGTGCTTGCGGAGGTACCGGAGGACGTATCGGCTGAAGCCGCGAAAAAGCCAATTCACACGCGTCGGGAGTTTCGCGTCGCTCACGGGGGAAGCTCCGCCCAATGCGAACTCGGGGCGCCGGCGTACTGGTTGGTCCGCGGCCGCACGCGCGGGGTGACCCGATCGCGGTCGAGCGTATCGGCGGCGATCCAGCCGGACATCAACACCATCGGCATCCCCGGCCCGGGGTGCGCGGCGCCGCCGGCGAAGTACAACCCTTTGATGTCCGGCGAGCGGTTCGACGGTTTGAACGCCCCGAGCCATTTGCCGTGCGACGCGATGCCGTAAATGGCCCCGTCGAGCACGCGGTAGCGGTCGTGGATGTCTTGGGGTGTCAGCGTCGATTCGTACACGATCCGCTCTTCGATGTCCGGCATCCGCCCAGTCGTCTTCAATTTGTTCAAGATGACGCGCCGGTACTCGGGCAGCATCTTCGACCAGTCGTGGTGCGGACGGAGGTACGGCGTGTGAACTAGCACGTAGAGCGCTTCGCCGCCGGGCGGGGCAGTGCCCGGTTCGGTCCGCGCGGTCGCGGCGAGATAGCACGTCGGATCGGGTGCCGGTTCACCTCGGCGATAGATGGCGTCGAACTCGACTTCGGGATCGCGGCTGAAGACGAAGTTGTGGTGGAGCAGATGGTCGTAGGCTTTGTTCAACCCGAGGTAAAGCACGACGCCGGAGCAAGCCGGTTCGTACTTCCGCCGGCCTTCGAAGTTCTTCTTGGCCCGGCCCGCGTGCCCGTTGAGCAATTCGCGGTGCGTCCGCACACTGTCCGCGTTGGACACGACCGCGGCGACTTCGATCCGCTCGCCCGATTCGGTTTCTACGGCCACCGCGGTGTTACCAGCGGCATTCGTATGGATTTGCCGGATGCCGGTCTCGGTGCGGAACTCGACGCCGAGTTCGACACCGAGTTTCACCAAGGCCTCCGGCACAGCCCGCGTCCCGCCGAGGGGGTACCAGATCCCCTCGGCCGTTTGCATGTGGGCGATGCCGCAGAGCACGGCGGGGGAGGCGTCCGGAGACGAACCGACGTACTGCGTGAAGTGATCGATCATCTGCGCGACGCGGGGATCGGGGGCGAACTTCCGCACCGTCCCGGCCACCGAGCGGCCCATCCGCATCTTCAACACGTCGCCGAGGATTTTCGGGGAGAAACCGGCTTTGAAGTCGACCATATCGCGGATGCCGCCGATCGACTTCCAGAAGAAGTAATCGTCGCTGATGGTGTGGAGGCGTTCGGAGAGGGCCGAGAATTTGCGGTAGCCGTCGGCGGAACCGGGGGCGAACGCTTCGAGCTTCGTCGCCATCGCTTCGACATCTTCGACGAGATCGAGCGAGTTCCCATCGTCGAAGTAGCAGCGCCACTGCGGGTCGAGCTTCACGAGTGTGAGGTAATCTTCGATGCGGCGGCCGGCTTCGGCGAAGACTTGTTTCAGTACGGCGGGGATCGTCAGGATGGTGGGGCCCATGTCGAAGCGGAACCCGGCTTCGTGAAGCACCGCCGCTTTACCGCCCAGCCATGGGGACTTTTCAAAGAGGACGACATCGTAGCCGCGCGCCGCCAAGGTACACGCGGACGCCAACCCGCCGAGGCCACCGCCGATCACCGCGATCCGAGAAGCACTCACAGCGACCTCACTGTCGATGTTGAAATCCCCCAATGGCCACCGCGCTCTGGGCCGGCGCTTCCGCATCGAGCCAGGCCGCGTCGCGGCCGAAATCCCGGAGGAGCAACCGTGCCGTAATCCGGGCCGATTCGTAAATCACCGGCAACCCGCTGCCGGGGTGGGTGCCTCCTCCGACCAAGTATACCCGCTCCAAATCTTCGAAGCGATTCCGCGGTCGCAGGTGGAGCATCTGCTTCAAATTGTGGGCGAGGTTGAACGTCGCCCCTTTGTGGATCTCGTGGTCGAACTCCCAGTTCGCCGGGGTCAGCACCTTCTCGTAGCGAATCCTCTTTTCGATATCGCCCAAGCCGAGCTTGGCCATCTGCCGGATGACGGTGTCGCGGTACTGACGCTTCCGCTCGGCCCAATTCACGTTCGCGTGCTGGTTCGTGACGGGGACGAGGCAGTAGATCGTGCTCATCCCGTTCGGGGCGAGCGTAGAATCGGTCCGGGACGCATTCTGAATGTAGAACGAGGTGTCGTCCGTCAACCGGTTGTGCTTCTCGATGTCGTCCAAGTTGTCGAGGTACTTTTCGGAGGTGTAGATCGTGTGGTGCGGCAGGTGGTCGTAGGTGCCGTCGATGCCGAGGTAAAGCATAAACGTCGAACAGGAGTACTTCTTCTTCGCGAGCTTTTCGTCCGTCCAGCGGCGGCGCAAATGGTTCGGCACGAGCTTCGTCATCGTGTTCGCGAAGTCCGAGTTCAGCACGAGCGCATCGGCCCGGTGCTCGCCCGATTCGGTTCGGACGCCCACGGCTTTGCGACCGTCGAAGAGGATCTCCTCGACGGTTTCGCTCAGTTCGATTTCGACGCCCATCTCCTCGGCGATGCGGGCCATCCCCTCGGACACGGCACTGCAACCGCCGTAGGGGTGCCAGACGCCGAAGTCGTATTCGAGGTAACTCAGGATGCTGAAGAGGCTCGGGCAGTTGAAGGGCGACATGCCGAGGTACTTGGCTTGGAAGCTGAATGCGAGCCGCGTGCGCGGGTCTTTGAAGTAGCGGCACAGTTCCCCATCCACCGACGCCCACGGACGGAGCATGGGCAGGAGCTTGATGAGCTCCCAGCTCAGCAAGTCCCGCCAGCTGTTGAAGGGGCTTTCCAGCACCGGGCGGAAACTTTCGAGCTTCACCCGGTTGTCGAGGATGAACCGCTCGACGTTGGCACCATCCGCCGGATTCAGCTTGGCCACTTCGGCCGCCATGCGCTTCAGATCCGGGGTGCAATCGAGTTGGCCGCCCGAGGTGCCGAATTGGATGCGGTACTGCGGGTCGAGCCGCACCATCGGGATTTCTTCGTGGAGATCCCGGCCGATGACGCGGAAGATGCCTTCGAGCACGCGGGGGTACAAGAAGAAGGTGGGGCCGAGGTCGAAGCGGAATCCTCGCTCTTCGATGGCCGAGCAGCGCCCGCCGACGCGGGGCATCCGCTCGATGATTTTGACCCGCAGCCCGGCTTGCCTCAACAGGAGGGCCGCCGCCAATCCGCCGGGGCCGGCCCCCACGATCAAAACGGATTCGGGCCGGGTTTTGGTCTGTCGGGCCTTCGCATCGAGCACCGTCGTGGTCATACTGGATCCGAGAAACGGGGCCGGTGGGAATCTTCCCGCTATTGGTAGAGTGTACGACTGGCGAAAGTAAAGGTTCCGCACGGATTCGCACGGGGTTTCCGGTATGGCCATGACCACGGAAGAACTGTTCGCGGCGCTCGAAGAGATTCCGCGCATCCAACTCGCCCACCTCCCGACGCCATTCGAGGAAGTGCCCAGTTTCTCCGCGGCGCTCGGTGGCCGCGTTCGCGTCTTCATCAAACGCGACGATTGCACGGGCCTGCTGCTCGGGGGCAACAAAGCCCGCCACAACGAATTCTTGCTCGGGGATGCCCTCGAACAGGACTGCGACATGCTCGTTTGGGGGGCGAAGGTCCAATCGAACAACTGCCGGCAGACGGCCGCGGCGTGCGCCCGCCTCGGGTTGCCGTGCCATCTCTACCTGAGCCGAAACGGGGCTTCGACCGAGCCGCAGGGGAATTTGCTCCTCGATTATCTAGTCGGCGCGAAGGTCGAATTCACGGACGCGAAGATCGGCCCGGAACTGGACGCCCTCCTGAAGTCCAAGGCCGACGAGTTCCGCGCGGCGGGGCACAATCCCTACGTCTGGGATCGCGAGCGGGTGGTTTCCCGGGCCGCGCTCAGCTACGTCGATTGCATGGCCGAAATCGCCGACGATTTGGAAGCGGAAGCAGTCGAAGCCGCGGCCATCTACGTTTCCTCGGCGGGTGCCACCGGCGCCGGCGTCGCGCTCGGCGCCCGCTTGCTCGGGCTGTCGGCGAAGATTCGGCTGGTCTGCCCGATGAGTTGGCCGTGGAACATTCCCGAGAGCCTGGCCCGCGATGCGAACGCCGCTGCGGCTCTGCTGGGCGTGCCCGCGCAACTGACCGCAGCGGACTTCGACGCGGATGAATCCTACATCGGCCCCGGTTACGGGCTACCATCGAAGGCGGGGCAGGAAGCGTTGCACTTGCTCGCCCGCACCGAAGCGATCCTGCTCGACCCGGTCTACAGTGCGAAGGCGATGGCCGCGCTGATCGCCGATGTGCGGGCCGGGAAGTATCCGAACGGGAGTTCGTTGGTGTTCATCCACACCGGCGGCGTCCCCGCGATCTTCGCGGATCCGGCGGGTGTGTTGGGGCAAGGTGGTTGACGGGAGGCCTTCATGCGAATCTGTCTTCTCACGATCTTTCTCGTCGCACCGTTGTTCGCGGCGGAGCCGGCGTACTCCGATCCCGCATTGACCGCCGAGCAGCGCGCCCATTGGTCGTTCGTGCCTGTGCAGCGGCCGAAGGTGCCCGAGAAAACCGACGCCATCGATTGGTTCATTCGCACGAAACTGGCGGAAAAGAAGCTCCGACTTTCCCCGGAGGCGAGCAAGCTCACGCTGATCCGCCGATTGACCTTCGACCTCCACGGCCTGCCGACGACGCCCGCCGAGATCGATGCGTTCCTCAAAGACGACTCGCCGAAGGCCTACGAAACCCTCGTCGACCGCTTGCTTGCCTCCTCGCATTACGGGGAACAACAAGCGCAACACTGGCTCGATGTCGTCCGCTTCGCCG
>JANOSQ010000654.1:0-2721 GCA_031415915.1 Fimbriiglobus sp.
GCGGACGGTGTGGGCCATTTTGTTGAGGCTCCGTCGCGCATCTTTCGAAGCGATGATCTGCTTGGGGTCGAACTCCGGGATTTCACCTGCGATTTGGCACTTCAGCGCGCCGGGGTCGAATCGCTGGATCCGGCGGATGCCGGACGCGCCTGCGCAGAGGGAGTTCCAGAACGCCTCGGGGGTCGACCCAATCGGCGTCAGCAATCCCAACCCGGTGAACACGGCCCTTCGTTCCGGCATCGTCATCTCTTATCCCGTTAGCCGGACGCGCGAGCGACGGCTGCGAATCGGACACTCAATGAGCTAGGTCAACACCGGGCCCCGGATCGTGGCCGTCGCTTGCGCGTCCGGCTAACTTGCGGCCGGCAATTGCCGCTGCTGGGCCGCGGCCAGTTTCGCTAGCCCGAGCAGATGCTGCAACTCCCCGCTGAAGACGAAGTTCTGATCGCCGAAGACTTGCGCGCTCCGGTTGTGGTCCAAGTGGGCGAAGAAGATTTCCGCCTCGGCGATCGGGCGCGTGCCGCAATGAACCGTGCCGCGAACCACGGCCCCTTCTTTTTTCAGGTCGAGGATGTCCGTTTTATAGGTGAGTTGCTCCCCCGCCATCGCCTCGCCGGTGAACTTGGCGAAGGGGATTTTGGCGAGGACGACCTTCTCGCGGAACTGATTGGCTTCACCGACGAGGATGCCGCCGGTTTGGGCGAGCCCTTCCAGAATCAGCGGGGCGGGCATGACTGGGAAGCCGGGGAAGTGCTCCGCGAAATGATCCTCGGCGTGGCTGAGGCACTTCGTCGCGGTGGCCGATTTCCCCGACTCGAAAGCCGAGAAGCGATCAATCCAAACCCAGCGCATAGCGGCGGTTCCTGCCGGTTACTTCAACTTCGACTGGATGTACTTCGTGATCAGCTCGACCGTGAACAAGTCGCCGATGTTTTCGAACTTCGGATTCTGTTCGAACTTGGCGATGTCCGCGTAGGGCATCTTCGTCCGCAGTTCGTTCAGGCCCGTCGCCGTGAGCATCCCGTCCCGGATGAAGTCCGGGTGACCTTGGAAGATCGACTCCGGAAAGAGCTCGTTCCGGTCGATCTTCAGGCCGAACTCGCGCTCGAGCCGGAAGACGATATCGAGGAAGTCAATCGACTCGGCGTTCAGATCGGCCTGCAACCGCGAGGTCAACTTCACGTCGTCCTCATCGACGCCGAGGGCGTCGACGAGCTGCGTCTTGACCCGTGGAAAAATCTCGTCCTGCGACATGGGGCGAACCCTCTCCACCGCGAAGCCGGCCCGGCTCCGCGGAAATTCGTTTACGCGACGGTGGCGCCCAAGCTCAAGCCACCGTCGACGGTAATCAATTGCCCGGTGACGTACCCCGCCGCCGGCGAACACAAAAACAGCACCACGTTGGCGATGTCTTCCGGCTTCCCGAGCCGCTTCAGCGGGATCATCTTCTTGATGATGTCGCCCGCTTTGTTCCGCACCGCTTCGCTCATGTCGGTCTCGATGAACCCCGGCGCCACGGCGTTGACCGTGATGTTCCGCGATCCGAACTCGACCGCCAAGGCCCGCGTGAAGGCGTTGATCGCCCCTTTGCTGGCCGCGTAGTTCGTTTGCCCGGCGTTCACGTGCTCGGCGGCGACGCTGGACACGTTGACGATCCGGCCCGACCGCTGCTTGAAGACCATCTGGTTCGACACGGCCTTGCAAAACGAGAACGTGCCGTTCAGGTTCGTGTTCAGCACCGTGTGCCAATCGGCCGCGTCCATCCGGACGAACAAGCCGTCGCGGATGACCCCGGCGTTATTCACCAGAATATCAACCCGTCCCCAATCCGCCAGCACACTCTGCACCACGCGTTCGGCCGTGGCCGGCTCGGCGACATCCCCTTGGATCGCTTTGGCCATTCCGCCGGCCGCGATGATCTCGGCTTCGAGCGCCTTGGCCGCGTCCTCGCTGCCCCGGTAAACGAAGGCCACCTTGGCCCCGGCCGCGGCCAACGCTTGCACGCAGGCTTTGCCGATGCCCCGGCTACCGCCCGTCACGATGGCAACTTGATCTTTCAGAAGCATGGGAGTTCGTCGGTGTTCTCAGGTGGTGGAGTGGGCGAGTTCGCCCGTGAGTAGGGCCCAGCGGGCTTTCCAATGCTTTAGCAATTGTTCGTCGGCCGCGAGTCCAGCCGGGCCGCGCTCGGCCAAGTTGTAGCCGTGGAGGACGAACTGCGCGGAAATCGTCGAAGCCCCGGCGTCGTCCGAACCCTTGCCTTTGAAGGTAACGCTGGCCCCGTCCGATCTCACCCAATCGACGGCGACATCCATCCGCCGGCCGGGTTGGAGGAACGTCCCGTACTTCACGTTCTTCACTTCGCGGAGCACGATCACCGAATGTTCATAGCCGCTGGTCGATCGCCAGAGCCAAGCCCCCGCTTCCGTGAGGGCTTGCAGCATCAGCACGCCGGGCATGACGGGGAAACTCGGGAAGTGGTCGGCCAGATACTCCTCGCCGAGCGCCAAGAATTTGCAGCCGCGCAGGAACTTCCCCGGTTGGTGAGCATCGATCCGGTCGATCAAGGTGAACCGCATGCCGAAAACCGCCCAGTGCCCCCGGTCAACCCGTAATGGGAAGTGGGAATATACCCGAGATGGAGAACCCGGACAAGGTCATGCGGGGGAAGGGATATGCCAACGTTCACCCGAGCGGTGGGGGGGAGGCCACCCCGAAATTGTA
>JANOSQ010000655.1:0-3512 GCA_031415915.1 Fimbriiglobus sp.
CTCGCAGTTCGACAAGAAAGACGGCCGGGCACCCGGCTACGAAGAAGCGTGCAAACTGCTGCGGGTGTGAGGTGAGAAGGTGCCGTTTCGGAAAATGGCTCCACTTGCACGAGTGAACAACTTGGCGTAGCTTACGTCGACAAAATTCGTTCAAACTGCGCAAAAGTAGTTTCAACCGCATCTAATACAGGTTGGAAATCTTCTGAGAGGTCATGGTCCCACACAGCCACCGAAGGCGATCGAAGGTTTGCGCGATAGTCCAAGCATAGAAAATCGCCGCCGAAGAGGGCGGCGATAGGAATTACATTCATCCCAATAAGTTCCTCGTCATCGATTAACCGAGAATCCAATTGTGAAATCACAACAGTGATGTCCGCCCAGCCGTTGGCTTGATCGAGGCTGGGCTTTTCAAGCAAACATAGCATTCGCTCGATGAGCCTTTCTCGTCCCGATTGTGCAAATGTGTTGGAGAGAGGAGTCGCTCCATTTCCAGTCATCAACGCGCGGACATACTCTGACGGCAACGAAACTCGGTATGTCTTTTCAAACCAAGCAATCCTTGCGTCACTCGGTGATGGGAGAGCGGTTCCATGTTGAAATTCCATCTGCCATTCCTGTGTTTGACGGATCCACATGAGCCCGCATGCCGGCCACTCTATCAAACTTAACGAGTATCCATGTCGTCAAAGTGAGACTACAGGCAACAATTCGCTTTCCGTTACTTCAGCACGTCCTTGATGACAAACCCGTGCACATCGGTCAGGCGTCGCGGGATTCCATTCTGGTAGAAGCTCAGCTTCTCGTGATCCAACCCGAGCAAGTGCAGCGCGGTCGCGTGCAGGTCGTAGCTGTAGCAGGGTTTCTCCGCGGCTTTGAACCCGAATTCGTCGCTCGACCCGTAGCCCGTTCCCCCTTTGATGCCACCGCCGGCCAACCACGAGGTGAACGCACCGGGGTTGTGGTCGCGCCCCTTCTGCTTCCCTTGCATAAAGGGTTGCCGGCCGAATTCCGTCGTGCAGATGACGAGGGTCGAATCGAGCAAGCCCGTGCGTTTCAAATCGCTCAGGAGAGCGCTCGCACCGGTGTCGAGGATGCGGCCCCAGTAGCCGTGATCGCGGACGATGTCTTCGTGGGAATCCCAGTTCGGGCGGATTTTCTTCGAGCTGGTGTTCTCGGCGCCGCAGAAGATTTGCACGAAGCGCACCTTCCGTTCGACCAACCGGCGTGCGAGCAGGCACTGCCGGCCGAAGGGGCCGATGTCCTCGTCGTCGAGTTGGTACATCTCGCGCGTCGATTTGGTCTCGCGCGTCAGATCGACCGCTTCGGGCGCGCTGAGTTGCAGCTTCGCGGCGAGTTCGTAATTCGCAATCCGCGCTTCCAATAGGTCGTCACCGGGTCTCGCTGCGGCGTGTTTGCGGTTGAGCGACTGGAGAAACTCGCGGCCGTCCTTTTCGGCGGCGGGAGTCGATGGGATCGCGGGCAGCAAGTTCGAAATCGGGTTCTTGCCCGCGGCGGTTTCGAGCACCGTGCCCTGATGAACCGCCGGGAGAAAGCCCGCGCCCCAGTTGACGATCCCCCCCGGCGGCAGGCCGCGCACGTCGGGGAGGACCACGAACGACGGCAGATTCTCGTTCGAGGTCCCCAAGCCGTAGGTGACCCACGCACCCATGCTCGGGAAGCCGGGGCGGATGAAGCCGCTGTTCATCATGAACATGGCCGGGCCGTGGAGGGCCGACTTGTTCTGCATGGAGTAAATGAAAGCGAGTTCGTCGACGTGTTCCGCGAGCTTGGGGAAGAGGTCGCTCATCCACAGTCCCGATTGACCGCGCTTCTGGAACTTCCAGAAGCTCTTGCCGTAATTGCCGGCGTACCCCGCGAACGTCTGTTTGCCGAGTTCGGCGTCGAAGGGTTTGCCATCCGCCTTTTCAAGTTCGGGCCGGTAGTCGAAGGTATCGACGTGGCTCAATCCGCCGGGGCAAAAGATTTGAATGACCGAGGTCGCTTTGGCCGGGTGGTGCGGCTTCTTGGCGTCGGCCGCCGCCGATTCGGAATTCAGGAGCGAAGCGCAGGCCATCGCACCAAAGCCGCCTCCGAGTTGATTCAGGAAGTCGCGGCGGTTGGTCATGGTCGATCCCCGGCGTGGTAGAATGCAACGTTGACCCGATTCCCGAGGAGACCCGCTATGTTCCCGACCCGACTCGCTTTCGCCGGGGCGCTCGTGCTGCTCTCGGCGCTTCCTGCGTTCGCCCAACCCTACGTCCGCGGGGCTTACGCCGGGCCGCGTGCCCCCTACGTTTCCCGGCCGTTTCCCTCCGCCGCCCCCGGCGCCTACTTGGGCTTGCGAACGACGGGCTTCCGGATGAACTACGCTTTCGGCTTCGGCAGCGACTATTCGGGATACTATTATCGCCCCACGGCCGACCTCGGGTACTACTACCTCGACAATTACTACCCCGACGTTTCGAGCGTGAACCTGCGCACGCCGCTTTCGCCGCCCCCGCTCCGCGCAGTGCCCACGCCCAACCTCACCGCCTATTCGCCGTCGTCGCCGAACTACACCTACCCCGACCTCATCAACCCCGCAATGAACCCGACGATCCGGCCGGGGAAGTGAGGGACGTGAGGAAGCAGGCACAAGCTCAGACACGGGCTTTCCAGATTGCGGGGTCGCGACTCGGGTGGAAGACCGCGATCACTTCCACGCTGTCCGGATGAGGCCGATAGTAGATGCAGTATCCGGATGTCGGCGAACACCCTCTGATGAATCAGAGGGTTGGTCGCGAGCCGGTCGAAAACCTTTTGCACTTCGGCCGCGAACTCGGCGCCGAGTCCGATCCGCTGAACGTCGTACCAGTCGAAGGCTTCGTCGAACTCGATTTCGGCCGCCTCGCGGAGAACGACCGGCAGTTTCACTTGCGCGCCCTCGCCAAAGCGCGGGCTTTGATGACTTCCCAAGGTGTGACCGCGTGGGGATTGGCAATGCTATCCGCCAAACGGCGCTCCAATTCCGCGAGGTGCGACGTGGGGAGCGTCGTCGACTCGACCTCGGTGGTGACATTGTCCAAGATCGCTTCCGCTACGGTGACGCGATCTTCGAGGCTGAGCCGGTCGATGCCGAGTTCTTGGATGGTGGGGGCCATAGTTGATCGTGCCCTAGTTGTGGGAGTGACGCCTACCCTGCGAAGGTACCGCGAAACAGACGACGGAACAATTCTCAATCTGAGCGTGCCCTCGATAGGCCCTTCGTATTCTCGAAGCAACGGCCCGCGGGCCACCGGACATCGACGCTCTCCGACTCCATTTCGAAGGGCGGTTCGACGACTATCCCAATACCGACTCCTCGGCCCCAAGAATCGAAACCGTTCGATTCCCAAGTCGCTGGGTTTTTCACAACACGTTCGCCGATTTCAAATGTGGTCATCGGTCGGACTCACGCATTGTAGGTGCTCCTCGCGGCGGTGCTGCCGCAGCCGGCCCACTTGCCGGCACGGTCATTTCTTCCCGCTCGCTTC
>JANOSQ010000656.1:0-1725 GCA_031415915.1 Fimbriiglobus sp.
TCGGCGGTCTGCGGCCGGGGGAGTTCGCGCTTCAGGAAGCAATAGACGCCCAAGCCGAGGCCGAGGAAGGTGAGCCAGAAGGCGTGGCGCCAGTCGTCGTAGTAGTCCGCCATTTGGCCACCGACGATGAACCCGATCGCGCTGCCGACGGGGATGGCCATGTTGAACGCGGCGAGCGCTTTGGCGCGGGTCGCTCGCGGGTAGGCGTCGGAAATCATCGCGGAGGCGACCGGGCCGTAGGCGCCTTCGCCGACGCCCACGAGGCAGCGCGTGGCGAGGAGCACCCAATAGCCGGTGGCGAAACCCGAGAAGCCGCTGGCGAGACTCCAAACGCTGACGCCGAATCCGAGGACGATCCAACGGCGGTAGCCGTGGCCGTCGAGCCAGCCGACGAGCGGCGAGAAGATCATGTAGGCGACGAGGAACGAGCTCGTGAGCGCCCCGAGTTTGAACTTCAACCACGGGTCGGTCGGATCGAAGATCGTGCCGTCGAGCTGCAACAGCGGGAGCACCGCGGAGAGGATTTGCCGGTCGATGTAATTGAACAGGTTGATGACGAGCAACAGCGCGAGCGCGGAGCGGGCGCCGGGTACGGCGGCGGCGGGGCCGGAACTCGTGCTGGGTGTGAACGCCATCCGCGGCCGCCTCTCGGTGCGATACGAAGCGTTAGGTTACGGCTTCGGCGTCCTTCGTCATTCGTCCTTAGAGAAGCGCCCAGCGCATTCCGAAGAGCGAATGCCGCCTACCGAGACTTGATCCGCACCCGCATGCGCTGGCCGATGTACAGGTCGTCGATGTTCGTTTTGAGTTCGACCAAGCATTCCACGGTGCGGACGTCGTTGATCTCGCCGGGGTCGAGGATGAGCGTGCGGCGTTGGGCCACCCAACGCGACATGCTCTTGATGATACCGGGGTACACGGGGCCGTCGGCGCGGCCGTCGTCTTGCACTTCGACGCTCATCCCCTCCTTCACGCGGCCGATGAATTCTTGATCGAGTTCGGCCCGGACGACCAGCGGCCCGGCGGGCATGAAGACGATCGAGGGCGGGTAGCCACCGGGCATGAGGAGCGCGCCTTCGCTGGTTTGCAGCCGGAGGATGCGGCCGGCGCTGGGGGCTTTCATCACGCACTCGTCGACGCTCTTCTGCGCGAGTTGCCGGTCGGCGTCGGCCGCGTCGAGCCGGGCTTTCGCGGCGTCGACGCGCCATTGCGGGTTGATATTCTTCTCGATGTCCTCGAGTTGCAAGCGGTCGGCCAATTCCAGCGATTCGAGTTCGCGCACCTGCGCCTCCAAGCCTTCCTGTTCGATCTTCGTGAGCGGCGTGACTTGCTGCTGGGCCTTGCGCTGCTCGACGAGTTTCTTGGCCTGATCCACGCGGGCCTTGGCGGCCCCGGCCATGGCCTTCCGCGCTTCGAGTTGCTTCGGGAACCGCTCGGCATCTTTTTCGGCGGACAGCAAATCGACCTTCGCCCCGTTGACCAACGCCGTCGCTTGGAGCAGCCGGAACTTCGCAGTGGAATCGTCGAGGCGCAGGATCTCCTGCCCCTTTTCCAGCGGCTTGTTCTCTTGGGCGAGCAATTTCACGACGCGGCCGGCCTGGCTCGGTTCGAGGGAAACGACCATGCCCGAGGCGTCCACGCGGCCGGTGCAGAGCACGTCGAGTTCGCCGAAGTCCGCGGCCGATTTGACCGGCGCGGGCGGTTGGCTGAGCCACCAGCCGACGA
>JANOSQ010000657.1:0-6766 GCA_031415915.1 Fimbriiglobus sp.
CGATCGCGAACCTCGCCGAGGAAGAAATACGACGCCGGGTTGAACTGCTCGCGGACGAGCTGGTACTTCAACCCGTGGCCCCAAGACGGCAACTGCCAAACGAAGTAGAGCAACGCCACGACGATCAGCGCGAGTGTGGTCACGCGGACGATGGGGCCGAGGAGCGATTGCACACGCGTTCCGCCGCTCACCGCGAAGGCGAGCAGTCCGACCGACATCGCGGGAACCAATGCGACCGCCGAGAACTTCGCGCCGAGTGCAAGCCCCAGCGCCGCGCCCGTCGAATTGAGCCGCCACGGGGTCGGCTCACGCAAGTATCGCCAGGCGCTGAACAGCGTGAGCAGCGCTGTGAAGGTCAACGCCGCATCGGTGCTGAGGATCGCCGAATGGGCCACGAGATTCGGATCGAGCGCGGCGCAGGCGGCGGCGACCAACCCGGCCCCCGAACTCCCGGTGAGTAGCCGGCCCCAATTGCCCACCAGCAGCACGACGCCGACGCCGAAGAGCAAATTGATGCGGCGGGCGGGGAGAATGAGCGATTCCCAACTCCGGCCCGAGTCGAAGACGACCCGGTTGCCGATGACCCACTCGGCGGAAGCGTCCCACTCGGCCGGTTCCGGCGCGAAGGGGATCGGGTCGAACAGAAACTGAGGCAGAGTCCAGAGGAGCTTGGCGAGGGGCGGGTCTTCGACGTTCAGCCGGAAATCGCCGGTGTGCCAGTACGAGTACCCGGCGGCGAAGTGCGCGGCCTCGTCGAACGTCGGCCCATTGGCCCGCACGGCGCGCTCGCCCTGCACGGCGAAGAGCACCGCGAGCAGGGCCAAGCCGACGTTGAATCGCCACATGCTGGGAAGTTAGAACGCCGCGCGGTAGATGGCCAGAATTTCGTCGGCCGATTCGGGCATCCGCGGGTTCACCCGCATCAATCGCTTGATGGCGAACGCTTTCTCCGCGAAGCCGGGCAGCATCGCTTCGGTGACGCCGAGATCGCGGAGCCGGAGCGGGATGCCGATGGTTTCTCGGAGGGTTTCTATCGTGGCGATCGCGCCGTCCGCGGTGCTGCTCCCGCCCAAGCGATCCCCGATTTCCGCGATCTCCCGGCTCCGGCATTCGAGGTGGTACTTCATCACGTAGGGCAACAGCAATCCGTTCCCGGCGCCGTGGGACACGTGGACCGCACCGCCGACGGGGTATTCCATGGCGTGGATCAACGCGACCCCGGCATTCGCGAAGGCCAGCCCACCCAGAGTCGCCGCGAGGGCCATGCCGTCGCGCGCATCGAGGTCGTTCCCGTTATCTACGGCCCGCTTCAAGAATGTGCCGACGAGCCCGATGCACTCCAAGGCCATCGCATCCGAGAGCGGATTCTTCCCCTGGTAAACCGACGGCCCACCGGGGCGTTTGAGGAACTCGGTTTGATGCACGGCGGTGTAGGCTTCGATGGCGTGCGTCAGCGCGTCGATTCCCGAATCGGCGGTCACCTGCTTCGGGCAACCGACTGTCAGCAGCGGATCGACGACGGCGAAGGCCGGGCGCAAATAGGGGCTGAGCGTGCTCACCTTCATCTTCTTCGCGGTGTCGGTGAACACGGCGGCGGCGGAAACTTCCGAACCGGTCCCGGCAGTCGTCGGCACGCAGATGAGCGGGAAGACCGGCCCCGGCACCCGGCTGTCGCCGACCCAGTCGGTCAAGTCGCCGCCATGGGCGAGCACGATGGCGACGAGTTTCGCCGCATCCATGTTGCTGCCGCCGCCGAGGCCGAGGAGGACATCGGGTTGGAACGCTCGGGCCGCATCGACCCCCGCGCGCACCACTTCGACCGGCGGCTCCGGCACACAGCCGGTGAAGACTTCGCACGTCACACCCGCGGTGGTCAACGGAGCCAGCACGCGATCCACCAGCCCGGCTTTCACCAAGATCGGATCGGTGACGATCAGGATGCGCTTCGCCTTCAACCGCCCCGCGATGTCGCCGAGTCGACCGACGGAATCGCGGCCGAAAATGAGCGAACCGGCCGAGTGGAACGTGAATGAGGGGAGCATGGGTGTGTCTGCGGAGGACGATTCGAGAACGAATGGTGATTCTATTCCCGCGAACGGGTATCTTGGCAATTGTCTTCCCGAGCGGTGGGCGTAAGCCCTCCGAGGATGTGAACATCACCTCGTTTTGCTACCGCGGAGGGCTCACGCCCACCGCTCGGGTCGAGAAACACCGTGGATGGAGAATCGAAATGCGAATCGGCTCGCTCCTGATCGTGCTCCTGATCGCCCTCGCCCCCCTCGCGATTCCTGCGCCCGAGCAGCCGGCCGCGTTCGCCCCCAAGCCGCACCCGCTCGGGTATGTGGCGTTGAAGGCTCCCCAGCCGCCGGCTATCGACGGCAAACTCGACGACGGGGCGTGGAAGGCGGCCGCGTGGAGCGAAGACTTCGGCGACATCGAAGGGGACAAGAAACCGAAGCCCCGGCACCGCACGCGCATGAAAATGCTCTGGGACGACAAGGCCCTGTACATCGCGGCGGAACTCGACGAACCGGACGTGTGGGCGGCGATCGCCGAGCACGACGCGGTCATCTTCCAAGATCCCGATTTCGAAGTGTTCCTCGACCCCGACGGCGACAACCACCTCTACGGCGAACTGGAATTGAACGCGCGGAACACGACGTGGGATCTCCTGCTCACGAAGCCGTATCGCGACGGCGGCAAAGCGATCAACGGCTGGGAGATCGCGGGGCTGAAAACGGCCGTGGCCATCGATGGCACACTCAACAATCCGCGGGACAAGGATCGCGGTTGGACCGTCGAGATCGCTTGGCCGTGGGCGAGCCTGAAAGAACTGGGCGACTCCGCGGCACCGCCGAAGGACGGCGATCAGTGGCGGATCAACTTCTCCCGCGTCGAGTGGGATACCGAAGTGAAGGACGGCAAGACGGTCAAAGTGAAGGGCAAACCGGAATACAACTGGGTCTGGAGTCCGCAGGGCGTCATCGACATGCACCGCCCCGAGCGCTGGGGCTACTTGCAGTTCAGCGCCGCGGTGAAAGACGCGCCGAAGTTCGTCCCCGACGCGGACGCCGCGCTCAAGGACTGGCTCCACGACGCTTACTACGCCCAAGGCGAGTACCGCAAGCAGCACGGCAAATACGCCGCGACGGTGGCTGACTTGGGCGGAGGGTTCGCCAAGAAGAGGGCGTGGGGCGAAACCGCTTTCGAGACGACGAAGCGCGGCTACACCGCGACGGCCGGGGAAAAGAACCGGCGGTGGAGCATCGCCCAAGACAGCCGGCTACTGCTGGTCGGCGACTGAACCCCGCGGCTCATTCCTTCTGCAACTCGCCCAGCACCTCTTTCACCACGCCGAGAACGCGGTGGCGCGTGCTGTAGACGCTCTGGGCGCTGATGCCGAGTTGAGCGGCGATCTCCGGGCCGGGAATCTTTTCGAGTGCCGCCATGCGGAAGATGATCCACGCATCTTTGGTGACTTTCGCCTGCGCGAGCTCCAAGGCCGATTGAAGCAGGTCGCGGTCGCCGGCGGCGTCGATGCCGTCCCAGAATCCGGCCGTGTCGTCTTGCACTTCTTGCAGGCGCATCATCTGCTCGGTGTCGCCGCTGCCCGTCGGCGCCCGGGATTGCTTGCGGCGGTAGGTCGAACAGACGTGGATCGTGACGCGCCGCAGCCACGTCGGGAACGGCCCTTTCTTGGGGTCGTACATGTGGATCTTGCGCGTCAGCCGGTAGAGCACTTCCTGCGAAACGTTCTCGGCGTCGGCCAGTTGCAGCCCCTGTTTCAAGCACCACGCGGTGATCCGCCCCTGGTAGCGCTTCACCAACTTCACCCACGCGGCGTCGTCCTGCGCATCCTTCTGCAGGTTGTGCACGGCGCTGTCGAGGGCGGGGTTGACGGCGGACATGGGGACTCTCGGCGCGGCCGGGATACGGTGAGTAGTATTGTGGTGGGCCGAGCCGCAGAAAGCAACGCGATGTTCGCGGCCCCACCTCCACGGATGAAAGGATGAAGCGGGAGCTTCGGGTTTCAGAATTTCATGTTGGAGCCGACCCAACCCGATGAGATCGACGCCCATAACCACATCTTTTGTGGCCCTTCATCGCCCCGAAGGGCGGTGAAGGATTGCTGGCATTCCGTTCCTGATTGCTCAGAAATTGCCAACTGCAATCACCACAGCATCGCCCATCTGAGTCGTCGTTCCCTTCCCACCCAAGTCCGGCGTCTTCAAGCTCCCGCTCCGCAGCACCTTGGCCACACCGTCGCGAACCGCGGTGCCGCTCTTCGTCAACCCCAAGAAATCGAGCATCAACGCCGCGCTGAGGATCGCGGCCATCGGGTTGGCGATGCCCTTGCCCGCGATGTCCGGGGCGCTGCCGTGAACCGGCTCGAACATGCTCGGGAACGCCTTCGTCGGGTTGATGTTCGCGCTGCTCGCCAAGCCGATGCTTCCCGCCACGGCGGCGCTCAGGTCGGTGAGGATGTCGCCGAAGAGGTTGCTCGCTACGACCACGTCGAACGATTCCGGCTTGCGGACGAAGTCCATCGCGGCCGCATCGACGAGCAGCGACGACGACTGAACTTCCGGGTATTCCTTCCGCACATGGTGGAAGGCATCGTCCCAAAGGCCCAAGCCCCAGATTTGGGCGTTCGACTTCGTGATGCTCGTCAGCAGTTTCCGCGGGCGCTTCATCGCCCCTTCGAATGCGGCCCGCAAGATCCGCTCGCAACCCCGGCGGGTGAAGATGCCCGTCTGCACCGCGATTTCGTACTCGGTTCCGGGGTAGAGGTTGCCGCCCACGGGGGCGTATTCGCCTTCGGTGTTCTCGCGGTAGACCATCATGTCGATGCTGCCGGGAACCTTGCCGACGAGCGGGCAGGGCACGCCCTCGAACAGGTAAGCCGGGCGGAGGTTGACGTACTGATCGAACTTCCGCCGCATCGGCAGCAGGAGTTCGTGGATGGTCACCCGGTCGGGTACGGAGGCATCGCCGATGGCCCCGAAGAGAATCGCGTCGTGCTTGCTCAGAGTGTCCCAGCCGTCTTCGGGCAGAATGCGGCCGTGCTGCCGGTAGTAGGCGCTGCTCCACGGCAGCGGGTTCCACTGCAACTCTTCGCCGGGGTCGTGCTTCGGCACCGCGGCCTTCACTACGCGCACGGCTTGGTCGATCACTTCCGGCCCGATGCCGTCGCCACCCATCACCGCGATCCGATGGACTGCCATTGCACAATTCCTCCGCCTTCGCTATTCGCATCGACCCGGAAATAGCCCGCGATCCGGACGACCGGCCCGGCCGGTGCCAGCCTTCGCGCGGCGACCGTTTCGAGGGCCGAAATCCCACCGACACCGGTGGACGCCACCGCGGGGAACGTACAGTTTATAGGGTCAACCTGCGAATGGCCGTTTCGCCCACGCGAGGGCCGGCGATGGCGAATCGAATCCCTGCACCTTTTTATTCCGTCCGCATCGGCGCCCTGCTGATGATCGGCTGCATCGCTTCGTTCACCGGTTGCAAGAATCGCGAAGGCGGACTGTTCAGCGGCCGCGATCCGCTCGTCGGCGGGGAGAAGATCCCGCCCCAAGGGGTGCCCGCCCACGGTCATGCGGTACGCGATCCTTTGTTGAAGGGTTCGACGGCCAGCCGGGATCCGCGCGAACCGTATCGCCCCGGCGCGGAGATGACCAGCGCGGCCCTCGCGGGTGCCAAGCCCCAAGACGATATCGACACGCTGCGGATGGACGACCGGCGGCCCGCGGGAACGAAGTCGGCACTTCCGAAATCGCCGGCGCCGGTTGGCGGTTCCACCGCCGAACAGATGCTGGACGACCTGCGCCGGATCGGAGCGCGGGTCTACGCCCCGATCAAATTGCAAACCGGCGACTACGAGTTCCGGGCCGCCCTGCCCCGCAACGACAGCGGGGCCATGACCACCTTCACCGGCGTGGCGCCGACGGCCAACGCCGCGATCCGCGATGTCATCGAGCAAGTCCGGGCCGAGAGCAAACGCTGATCACTTTTCCAGCGACTTCACGAAATGCACGAGGTCGATCAAATCGGGCTGCGAGACGGTCAAACCGCTCATCGGCATCGGCGTACCGGGGATGCCGAGGAAGACGCGGGAATAGAGGTGGTGCTCGTCGCCCCCGCCCTTGAATAGTCCCGCCGTGAGATCGCGGGGGAACGCCCGCGTCCCGTTCAAATTGACGAACTTCGGATCGTTCACCTGGGGGCCGTCCCCTTTGCCCTTCGGCCCGTGGCACGAGGCGCACGCGGCTTTGACGAACACCAGTTCGCCGCGCGCCACCGACTCCGGCGTGCTCGCCGGGAACGGGTTGGGCAGCTCGAAGTTCAGCCCCGCTTCCACTTCCTTCTCGGCCATCTTGCGCATCTTTTCCACGGCCGCGTCGCTCCACTCGACTTTCGGGTCGAAGCCCTCCTCGCTCGCCTCGGCTTTCACCTTCACGAGGTCTTTCAGGCGCTGCACGATCACCTCGACGCGGACGAACTTCCGCACTTGGGCGACGAGCGCCCGCAGGTGCGACTCCGGCAGATGGCCGAAGGCGGGCATCGGTGAACTGGCGATGCCCCGGTGGATAGTGCCATAGAGATCGTCGTCCGTGGGCATCCCGCCGCCGGTCTTCTCCGGGTTGGTCGTGCTCACAAACTTGAACTTGTCGTACCCGAAGTAGCGGGCTCGCGGGTTCAACCCGGCCAAGCCGACGCCGTCGCCCTTGGCACCGTGGCAATTCGCGCAGTTGTTCGG
>JANOSQ010000658.1:0-6618 GCA_031415915.1 Fimbriiglobus sp.
GAACCCATCTCGTGGGAAATGGCAGTTTGGATCGTTCCTACAAAGCTCTCAGGAGTTCGGGATCGAACTTCAGGCCGATTCGGCGAACGCGGTGATGCCGGCCTTGGCCAGCCGCGCCGGCGGCGAAGCGGTCGGTTTGCCGGAGTGAGCGAGTCAGTTCAGCAAGAGGCCTCGCCGTAAGTCCTAGGCGGGCTTGGTCAGTTAAGTCCGAGGGTGTCAGTTAAGCAAAATGCGGATCTGTTCACGCGAGGGTATGCGTGTTCCCGCTGAACTGACGACGGGCTTCGACCCGGCGGCATTTCCTTGCGTTTGCGAGCGCCACCCGTTAGGCTGGTGTCTGTTGCAATCCCGCTCCGATAGGAATTCGCCGACCATGAGCCGCACGGAATCGATCCTGGCCAACGAATACTTTCAGGTGAAATGGCACTCGGACGTGGCCATCATCATCCCGTCGCCGGAGGTGGAGCAACTCCCCGAAAGCCTGATGCAGCCGGCCGCGCAGATGCTCTTGGCGCCGATGAAAGACGACCCGCCCATGCACCTGATCGTGGATCTCACGGGCGTGCGCTACTTCGGGTCAGCGTTCATCACGTTCCTGCTCCGCTGCCACCTGCTGTCTCGCCAACAGGGGAGCGAATTGGCCATCGCCGGGGTCAACAGCCGCATCCGCGAGTTGCTCCGTACCACCGCCCTCGACACGATTTGGGCCTTGTACGAAACCCGCCAAGAAGCACTGGTCGCGCTCAGCGGTTCGGACTGATCGCCGCAATTCTCGCAATAATTCGCAGCCGCGTGCGCATTCCTGCGCCGATGTCCTATTTTTCCGTGTGGAACGCGCGAAGTTATCCGGATTTTGTCGCAATTCCGGTAGAGATCTTGCAAAGAGTCCGGAAGATAAACGTATTATTGTTGACCATTCCGATGGATCGGAGGAGTCCGCGACCGCCCCATGTACCGGAGGACGCGATGGCCTCTCAATTGATGGAACTCCCGCCCCTGACGGCGGCCTTCCACGAATTGCCCGCCGATACCGTCGACCGGAGCTACCGACACCTCGACCGCTGCCGGCGCATCCGCGTCGGCCCCGCCTTGACCCTCGTCTTCGAAAATCAGCAGACGCTCTGGTTCCGGATGCAGGAACTCGCCGGATTCAACCGCCGGGCCGAAGATGTGGAAGTCCGCAGGCTCCACGATTGGTACAGCCGGCTGATGCCTTCGCACGACCGCTTGCTAGCGGCGCTCTGGGTCGGTTCCCCGGGCCGGCGCCCGATCTTGAACTTGGAGAACCTCCGGGGCGTCGTCGCCGACGGACGGTTGCTGCTGCGTTCGTCGAACGGCTATGAAATCGGCGGAACCCTGCTGCCCGAGCGCGTCCGCGACCGGCTCATCGGCCTCGTCGGCTGGACCGAGTTCCCGTTCTCGCCCGAAGACCGGATCGCGCTCAACAACCCCCGCCAGGAATGGCGCCTGGCCATCGAGTCCGAAGACTACCGCCACGAGTCCGACCCGCTCACTCCGCTCGTGCTCATGAGCCTGCTCGCCGACTTGGGCGTCGCCGCGTGAGCCGTGTCGGCTCCGGCGATCACTCTCCAACACTTCGGGCTTCATCGCAACGACTGCCGCCGGAGCATCATTCCAGGAAAGCGTACGGCGGGAGCACACGGTTCGGTAATCCGACCGGCTGGCTCATTTTCGTCACCTCACGCCGCTTCGATGGCGCTGCGGGGGAGGTCGAAGAGCTTGCCGGCGGGGGTGGGCATGTCGTTGGGGCCGGTGGGGCCTTCAAACTCGTTGTTCCACGTGTGGGCGCGGAGGCTGGCGAGGATCTTCTCGGCGAGCGACAGTGCGTCGCGGCCGCATTCGCCGGTGACGCGGGGCCGGCGGCCGAACTTCACGCAATCGACGAAGTGCCGGAGTTCCGACGTGAGTTGATCCCACTTGCGGTCGCCGTCCACGTTCATCACTTCGAGGTGTCGGCCGAAGACTTCGTCCTTCAGGCGGGCGCGGGCACCGGCATCGAGTCGCTCGGGGCGCAGGCCGTTGCGGCGGAGTTCGTCCGATTGCTGAACCAGCGACAGTTTGCGGGTGACGAAATCGATCCCGGCGTAGCCTTCCGGTGCCCAGATGCGCATCCGGCGCTTCGGGCGGGCCGCGATCCGGCTGGCCGTGACGTGGGCGACGCAACCGCTCTCGAAAACGATGCGGGCATTCACCATGTCTTCGTGGCCGCCGAACACCGCGGCGCCGACGGCGGAGACATCCCGCACCGGCGAGCCGACGAGCGCCAGCAATAGGTCGAGGTCGTGGATCATGAGGTCGAGGACGGCGCCGATATCGACGGAGCGACCGGTGTAAGGGCCGTGCCGCTCGGCTTCGATGAACTTGGCGGTGATCGGGCGCTTCAGCAGTTCCTCGAACGCCGGGTTGAAGCGCTCGATGTGGCCGACTTGGAACGGGACGTCGGCCTCGTAGGCGAGGGCGATCAGTTCATTCGCTTCTTCCACGGTCTTGCAAACGGGCTTTTCCACGAGCACCGGCACCCCGCTGCGCAAGAAATCGGCCGCGACGGAGTGGTGGAACTGCGTCGGCGTGGCGATCGAGACGGCGTCGACTTCGCCGAGGAGGGCGTGGTGCGAGCTGTACGGTTGCGTGCGGAGTTTCTTGGAGACGCTCGCGGCTTGGTTCGGGTCGTGATCGACGACGCCGACGAGATCCACGTCCGGAAATTGGGAGAGAATGCGGGCGTGGTGTTGGCCGAGGTGGCCGACGCCGACGACGGCCATGCGAAAGCGGGTCATGCCGTCCTAGCCCCTGAGCCGTTCGACCGGGCGGGCATCCCTGCCGGCCGGGCGATGATCGTAGATTTTTTCGGAGAGCTTGCCAAGCCCATTAAGCCACCCGCTGACGACGGCCGGGGAAAATCGCCCGACGGAGGGCCGGGGGAACGTCCGGAACGGCAGCAATATCGGCGCCGGCGGCCCGCGCCCGCAGGATCAGGGCCTTCGCCAAGCTGACGTTCAAGGAGTGCCCGGAGCGGTAGGCGACGATGTGGCCGATGAGGTCGACGCCGCAGAGGGAGAGGTCGCCGATGAGGTCGAGGACTTTGTGCCGGGCGGGTTCGTTGGCGTAGCGGAGTTTGTTGTCGATGAGGCCATGCGAACCGAAGACGAGCAGATCTTTGGCCGTGAGGTGCCGGCCGACGCCAACGGCGCGGAGCGAGAGGGCTTCCCGTTCGAGGACGAACGTCCGGCAATCCGCGACTTCGCGGGCGAACGATTCCGGGGAGACCCGCATGGTGTGCGATTGGCGCGGGATGTCCGAATCCGCGCCGTAGTCGAGCATGTAGGTGGCGAGCAATTCGTTGGCCGAGTCGGCCGGGGCCGGGTGGACGGCGACCGTCGCGCCCCCTTGCTGCACCACGACCGATTCTTGCACGGCCCAAACCGAGCGGCGACCGGAGAGCAGGGCGTAGCCCGCGCCGAGCACCGCGTCCACGAAGCCGGCGGCGGAGCCGTCGAGGCCCGGGGGTTCCGGCCCGTCCAGTTCGATGACGCAATTATCGACGCGGAGGCCGGCGAGGGTCGCCAAAAGGTGTTCGACGAGCGTCACGGCCGATTCGCCGCCGCCCAAAGTCGTGCGTCGCTGGGTGCTGGTGACCCACTCGGCCCGTGCGGGAATGACCGGGTAGCCGGGGCGATCCGAGCGCACGAAGACGACCCCGGTGTTCTCCGGAGCCGGGTGCAATTTCACTTGAACCGGCGCGCCGGTAATCAGACCCGGGCCTGAGATTGCGGCTTGCCGGGCGAGTGTCCGCTGGTGTCGATAACCCATCTTCAACATGATGTCCGCCTCGTCACCGTGCCATCCGTTCGGCCGTTCGTTCGCCGGAGGCTCCCGGCCCTTCGCCGTCGCCTGACTCCATTCGTGGCGTGTTGGAAAACAGACCCGGCGATAGTTATAGCAATCGACCGGGTAGATTTCCAGTATTACTCAGAACCCGCAGTTCCCAACTTTACTTGCTGCCGGCCACCGGTGTGACCGGACCCGCCGTCGGCATCGGTATCGCTGGTGGGATCGGCCCGGGCGCCCTGAAGTTCGAGTTGAGCACGCTGAGCAGTACATCGGTCACATCGGCCGATTTCGACACGAAAAATGGGATCGCGGCCGGCGGGCGCATCTTCAGATCGACCATGAGCGGCGAGGCGGCTTCTTCGGCCGTGATCGCGTCCGGGTAAGCGAAGACCACATCGTAGCCGTTGCTTTCGACCACGGCTCCGACCGCCCGCTGGATTTCCATGAAGAGATTCTTCAGGTGGGCCGCCGATTCTTCGTCCAGTTGCTTGCGGTAGACGCGCTCTTTATCTTCGAAGGCCCGTTGCTTCTCGACCATGGCGCGGACGAGGCCGTCCTTGACATCTTGGCGGGGTTCCTTTTCCGCCTTCTGCTGCAGTTCCATGATCTCCGTGCGGACTTTGCCGAGTTCCCCGGCCGCGGTGATCCGCTTGTTGTTCATGGTGATGGCGAAGTACTGCCATTTCTGGAAGTCCTTCATCACCTTGGCCACGTTGAACACGGCGACGCGGGTCGGGTCGGTGCGGACCGGCTTCGCGGCCGGGGCCAGCACGCCGCCCGGCGATTGGGCGTAGACTTGACCCGCGGTGTACAATCCGAGGCCGAGCGCCACCAGCGCTCCCAACAGCAGCAACGTTCGCTTCACAATACGCCCTCCTCTGGCGGTGTAGTCGATGGGCGGGGAGTTCCATTCCCGCACCCACAACCGTGGTCGGTTCGAGTTTCGTCCGTCCGGATTTCCACTGAGGCGGGACTATTACCCCCGTTGCCCCGGCGCGTCAATCCGAAGGATGACGCGGGGTACGCCAAAGGATTCTGGCACAATGGCGAGCCGGGCTTTGCATTGCGAACCGCCAGAATCCGTTGTTGCACCCGATGACGTGGGGTGCGGATAGGGTGTGTCCAAATTCTCCGAGGCCTGCACCCGATCGCGGCGGACGGTTTTTCGCGTCAGCACCGGGTTCCAAAATGGTTTCAGCCGGCATCGTGGGACGCGATTTCGGACGCAAGTCGTTGCGGCGCATCGGTTCTACCAGAAATCGGAAATGATTCCACGAGGGGGTGGGGCACTTCGCGCTGGAATCATTTTCGAGTCGGGTTGGCAACTCCCGGGCGCGAAGCTACGACGGGACGACGGTCTGACCCAGAGAAATCGGTTGCATCCCGTCGCACCCTTGGTCGCTCCGCTTCTCGATCAATCCACGTACATCAACTCGTTGCTCGCCAACAGGATTTGGGCATACTGCTGCCACCGCGTCAGCTTGTCGGTCGCATTCGGTTTTGACCCGACGAACTTCAACCCGAGCGCCAACTCTTGTTCGCGCGGGGCGCGTTGGTAGGCGATGCGGTACGCGGCCTTCACCCGTTCCTCGTCGGCGGTCGCGGACTTCTCGATCCGCGCGGCGAAGGCCCGCGCTTGGATCGCCATGAATTCGGAATTCAGCGCGAACAACTGTTGCTGCGGTGCCGTGGTGGTGGTGCGTTTGTCCGCGGTCACGTTAGCGTCGGGGAAGTCGAAGAGCCGCAGCAGGCCGTCGAGTTCGTGGCGGCTGATCTTGGCGTAGACCGTGCGGCGTTTGTTGTTGGCATCGCGGAGGTCGTACGTCGGCCCGCCGGGGGTCGGGTCCAAATGCCCGGCGACGCTCAGCAATCCGTCGCGCCACTGCTCAACATCGAGCCGGCGCCGCGGTGCGTGCCACAGGTACGTGTTGTCGCCGTCGATGGCGGCGTTCGCGGAATCATTTGCACTGCTCAGTTGGTAAGTCGCGCTCAGCACGATCTGCCGGTGCAGCCACTTCAAACTCCAGCCGTTTTCCATGAAGCCGACGGCGAGGGTATCGAGTAGTTCCGGGTGCGACGGCGGGCCGCCGAGTTTGCCGAAGTTGCTCGGGGTGCTGACGAGTCCCCGGCCGAAGTGGGCCTGCCAGATGCGGTTGACGATCACGCGCGCCGTCCGCGGATTGGATTTGCTCCCGATGGATTCGGCGAGTTCGAGGCGACTATAATCCTTCGCGGATGTCGAAGCGCTGATCACCTGCAGAAACCCCTTGGGGGCGAGGTCGCCGAGCTTCAGCGGGTTCCCGCGGACGTGGATCTTCATCGCGGTGCCGGGGCCACTGATCACGGGGGTCGATGGCGGTGCGGCCGGTGCCGCCTTCTTCGCCGCTTCGACATCTGACCGCAGCTCCGCGACTTTGGCTTTGTCCGCGTCGTCGGTCAGCACCTTCTCCGTTTCCGCGGGCGGGACGAAGAACGGCGCGGCCGGATCGGTGAAATACGCTTTCACAAAGTCGCTCTGTTGGACAATCGGCCGGGGTTCCTTCGCCGTGTAGTTCATCATTTTTTGAAACGCGGCCACGTCGATATTCGGCTGCATCAACTCTTTCAGCGGCGCAAGCGGTTTCGAGGTAGCCGACGCTTCGAGTGCCTTCACCCAACGGGCGAGGAAATAAGGCGATAACTTCTCGGCCTTGGCCAGTTCGCCCGGCAGCGACTTGTTCTTCTTGTCCGCGAGGATCGACTTGGCCGCGACGACATACTTCCCGG
>JANOSQ010000659.1:0-4967 GCA_031415915.1 Fimbriiglobus sp.
CGCGGCCATGTCCATGACCGCTTCGGAGATTTTGTCCTTCTGCCGACCCCATGACGCGCCGCCCAGTTTTGAGAGCCGCGGCTCCCCTTGCGCCCCGCCGATGTAGCGCTGGATCAAGTCGATCCGCGTCGCGGGGACGTAAAGCAGCACGCCATCCCGGAACTCCAGAATCAGGAATTCTTCGAGCCCGGCGTTCTGCGTCGAGATTTGGGAATCGCGGAAGAGGCCGCCGTCGTCGTTGCCGCCGACGGTTCCTTTTTCCAATGTCCGCATCCCGCGGAAACGGGCGATCCCCTGCGCCACGTGGACGACGTAGTCGCCGTCGTTGAGGTCCAGGAAACTGTCGATGGCCCGCGATTCGATCTTCCGCCCCGCCGTCGGCGCCGTCTGCTTCACCCCCGGAGGCAGCAACTCCTTGTGGAAGAGTTCGTGGCTGCCGAGTACGAGCGTCCCGAGATCGACGAGCCGGAAGCCGGCGCGGACGTGCCCCGCGACGAGTGTCACCCGCCCGCTCTCGGCGAGTTGGCCCGTCTTCAGCACGTCCGTGAGCCGGTGGATTTCCGCCTCCGTCTGGCACGCGATCCAGACGTGGTCCTTCGCCGCAACCGTGTCGAGTTCCTCGCGCACCCGCAGCACGTTGCCGCTGAAACGCTCGATGCTCTCGACGCGCAAATGGGCCGTCGCTTCCACGCTCGGCCGCGGCATCGCCGAGATCGTCACCGTCGGCAGCTTCAACAATTGTTCGAAGGCCCCGGCGGGGGTGAACAAGCCCGTCGGGTTCGAAACTCGCTCGAAGAAGTGCTTCCCCTGCTCGCGGAGGTCGCCGTGTTCTAACAGCGCGACCACCGAGCCGGGCGGGAAGTAATCGAGCAAGAAGCCGAGTCCACCGCGGCCGGCGTGCGGATCAAACGCGCCGAGGATGAGAAGCTCGTTCACCTTGTCGAGGCTGCGTTGGGTCTGCGCGGCGAAGTGGCGGATCGATTCCAAATCGTCGCCGAAGAATTCGAGCCGGACGGGGTCGGTGGCATCCGGAGGAAAGAGGTCGAGGATGCCGCCGCGCTTGCCGAATTCGCCGGGGAACTCGACGGAATCGACCCGCTGATAACCGGCTGTCAGCAGCCACGCCGAAAGTTCGTCGGGCGGCAGCGTTTGGCCGACCTTGAGGCGCCGACCGCGCTTGGCGAGTTCGTCCCGCAGCGGCACCGATTGCAGCACCGCCGCGAACGGCGCCAGCACCACTTTCGGCGGGGTCGCCCCGGCGAGGTTCTGGAGGACGCGCAACCGCTGCCCGGTTTCGGGGGCGATCTTCCCCGCCTTCTCGGCGGGGGGCCAAGTTTCGTAAGCGGGGAAGATGGCCGGGCGTTGGCCGAAGGTGGCGAGGTCTTCCGCCCAAGGACTGACATCGGTGAGGTTGGGCACCACGAGCAAGACGGTCGCCGACGCTTCCCCCGCGAGTGCAGCCACCGCGAGCGCCGCCGAAGAACCCCACGCCCCGTCGATCCCCCCGGCCTGCTTCGCGCTCAGCGCTACGCGCAGGGGTGCCCAACCCGGTAGCGCCGCGAGCCGGGCGGGGAGTTCAGGAAGGGAATGTGCCGCATCGACCCGGGCCATACGGAGTTATTATAGGCGCAGGTGCGTGTCGAGCAGTTGACGGCGCCCGTGTTCGGTTGCCCGCTGTTCGACGATGCCGAATGATTACTTCTTGCCCAGTTCCGCTTGCGTCGCGGCGATGATCGCTTTGATGTCCGCGTCGGCCATCTTCCCGGCTTCGAACTTCCACGGCACCTGCACCAACTTCATCCGGTGGTAGAGCACGACCGTGATGTCGTCTTCTTTGTTCAGGTTCCACGACTTCACGGCTTCGCCGGACTGGCCCGTCAAGCCGAGGACGATCGGGCCGGAGCCGACGGCCTCGCCCCAAGTCTTGACGTTGGCCGCGACGATGTCCCGCTTGTCGTCCGCTTGGAATTCTTTGTCGAGCGCCACAAAGACGATGAACGAGCCGAAGTTCTGGGCCTTGTTCTTTTCGTCGGCGAGGAGTTTCTTCAGTTCCGTGGTCAGTTTCGTCAGCGGTTCGTCGGCCCCCGGGGCGGGCACCGTGCGGGCGAACACGGCCACGACCGGGTTGAGGTTGTTCTCGCACACGAGGCAGTGGAGCTTGTTCGTGCGGTTGAGCGGGTCCTTGATGTCCGTGCGTTTGTCCGCGACGATGAAACTGCGGACGGTGCTCGGGACCGTCGGTTCGGTTTTGGGCGCCGCTTTCGGCTCGGGCTGCTGGGCCACGACCGAAGGAGCCCCGAAGAGGACGAGGGCGCCGCAAGTCCGGAAGAATCGGCCGAGTCGCATGGGTGGCTCCGGTTCGCAAGTTCGATCAATTGAAAGGGTGCCCGACGCGGGTGCGTTCGTCAAGCTCCGCGCGGTCGGCGGGCCACCCGCTCCGGAAATTATACCCGTGCAACCCCTACGGGCGTTCTCACGGAAGCGGGATGTCCTTGAATTTGAATTCGACTTCGCGGGTCTGCGTGATCCACTGGTTGAGGATCAACTTCGCCGGCTTGCCCGCTTTCCGCCCCGTCGCCGCCGTGAAGCCGATGCGGATCGACATGATACCCACATCGTTGTTTTGTTCCGAAACCCCCGTCGAGACCATCTTGTTTCCCTTGTCATCGAGCAGATTCAACCGCTGCGCGATGCTGTACGACCAGCCGTAGTCGTCCGGGTTAGCGACGCGCTGGCGGAAGATCAATTTCAAACCGACGACACCGGCCGCTTCCGACACTTCCGCGATCTCCATGTCCACATCCCCCCCGGCAAACTTCTGCTTCTTCGCCCCCAAGATGTTTTCGACGGTGATCTCGGGGCGTTCCTCGACGAGAACCGCCAACGCCACCTTGGCGTGGAGTTCTTTTATCGTCGTCGCCTCGCGGTTGCCCCGGTGCAGATTCAAACCGCACGATTGATTCAGCGAGCGGTAATTATTCTGGACGTAAAACCGGGTGCTGCGCCGGTCGTCGTCCGATTCGGCGGGGGGCACCAGCGAAGAACCTTTGTCGTCCACGGCCTTCAGCACGGTGACTTGGCCGACGCCCACGATCGGCAATTTCGGCTCGGCGAGGATCTGCACGTTCATCCCGAGGTATTCCGGGTTCGTGAGTTGCCCGCGCCGCGGCAGATTGGCCAATTGCAGGTTCCGGCTGCTGTTGATGTTGGCCGCGGTGAATTGGAACGGCCCCGAGACGCAGTTGTGCGGGTTGACCGTCTCGTTGTTGTAAGCGGAGATCGACCGCTTTTCGTCGTCCGTGGGCACGACGGTGACACCCGTCAGTTCGGAGATCGCCACCATCGCTTCCCAGAACGGCGCTTCGACCAATTTCAGCGTGATCGTGCTCGCAGCGTGGCCCGCGTCGCGGTATTCGTAACCCGCTTGTTTGCAGAGGTCGGCCATCACCGCTTTGAACGGAGCGTCTTTGCAATCGATCGAAACCCGCGACGGGCGCAGCAGGCGCTCGGCTTTCAATCGTTCCACGATGAGTTCGACTCGCCGCTGCACTTCGGGCGATTCGGATTGTTGGAGCGCGGCATTCAATTCGGGCAACGCGCGTTCCCCGAGGGCCGCGAGATCCTTGCTCGCGCGTTCGCGCTCTTTGTAATCCTTGCTGCCGAGCAATCCGATGAGCCGCTTGGCATCGCTCGGCGGTTGGGCTTCGGCGACGCCGATTGCGAGTGTGGCTAGAAGCGTCAATAGAAACCGCATATTCGATCTCGCGGGAACGGTTGCGACCATCCGAATGACGGGGTGCATCCGTGTGGACAGTATTCGCCGGTCGGCGCGGTTGCACAGGGCTGTTCCGCCGCGAATCGCCGGAAAGGAAAAAGAATTGTTCAAGTTGACCGGCCGCACCGATTGGTAGACTGTCCGCACCATGACGCCGCGCGAAACTCGACACATCGACTCCATGCATCTCGGCCGAACGGTGCTGCACTTCGACGGGGTTCCGAGCACCAACGACCTCGCGGCGAGCTTTGCGGGCGATCCCGCCAAGATGGGCACGGTCTTCGTCGCCGACCATCAAACCGCCGGGCGCGGGCAGTACGGCCGCGTTTGGCAGGCCCGCCCCGGCTCGTCGCTGCTGCTTTCGATACTGCTCGATCCGCCCCCCGCGATGCGCCGACCGGTAATACTGACGGCGTGGGCCACGGTCGCCATCGCCGAGGCCATCGCGGAACTCACCGGGGCCGAGGCGGTGATCAAATGGCCCAACGACTTGTTAATCGGCGGGAAGAAAGTCGCGGGGATTCTCATCGAGCAAGCGCGCGGGGTCGTCGTCGGTCTCGGGTTGAACTTGAACCAGACCGCGGAGGAGTTCGCCGCCGGGTTGCCCGAAGCGACTTCGCTCGGAATGCTCTCGGGTTCGCGGATCGATCCGGGAGACGCGCTGGCGGCCGTGATCCACCACCTCGACGACGGCTACGACCGGCTGCTGACCGGCAGGCGAATGGAATTGGAAGCCGTCTGGAAGGGGCGACTCGGACTGATGGGGCGGCGAGTTCGCCTCGACCTCGCCGACGGCACCACCCGCTTCGGCCACCTACGCGACCTCGGCTTCGACGGCATCGAACTGCAATCCGGCGAGTATGCGAACGAGGTGATCCCCCCGGAACGGATCCGGGGGATCGTCGGTTATTGAACGGCCCGGCGAACCGAGTGTTCGCGCCGATGACATGTCCGACCGCAAGCGTCAGCTGCGTTCCGCTCCATGATGCAGCTGACGCTTCCGGCTCGTACTGTGCAAGCAACGCTCGGAGGCGGGGACGGATTCCCGGGCGCGTTGGCCCCGCGGAGCGTATGGTGGTTAGGAACCAGATATCCGCGGTGGGGTTCACTTTCCCATGTCCCGTTCGACCAAACGTTGGCGGTTCGCGGTGCTCGCGGTCGCCGTCGGCCTTCTCGCCATCGCGATCTGGCA
>JANOSQ010000660.1:0-5449 GCA_031415915.1 Fimbriiglobus sp.
ATGGACAGATACCTCGGAGCGTTGAAGGATTCGATGGCGTCGAAACACCGGCAATCGGCGTGCCCGATTGAGAAGCTCGCTTCCGATTCGCCGATTTAATTCGCCCCCCCGTCCCGCATCTCGAACTCTTTCAGATCGACCCGCGTTTGGTGCGGCTCGAATTGTCCGACCTCCGTTTTGCCTTGGAAGTAATCCTTTTGCCAGCCCCGCTTCACGGTGTCGGGGTCGAGCACTTTCAACCCTTCCAAGAACCCCGTGCGGCTCGCTTCCCACGCCTTGTACTGCGACAGCAATTCCGGCTCGGCGCTCAGAGGGACGATCCGGGGCACCAAGCCTTCCAGCAGCCCGCGCGGCACCGGCACGAGCATACAGATGGGCTCCCCTTCGGCGAACGCGATCCACTCGTTGGGCCGGGTCAGTTTCCAGTTCATGGTGAAGGTGCTCGTGGCCCAGTCGGTTTCGACGACGCCCTCGAGGGCTTGCACGCCGTCCTTGATCCAATTGCTCGGCCCTTTCACCCAGAGGTTCAATCCCGGCGGCGTGCGGAACAAGTACGGCAAGCTGAAAGTGAGCACGCCGGATCCGAAGTGGCTGACGATGCACGGATCGGGCGCGCCGTCGAAGGCGAGTTCCAATTCGCTCGGGTGCGGGCCGCCGTACCAGTAGACGCGGAAGGACGCCGGGCAGGTGAGCACCCAACCGAGTTGGTTGGCGATGTTCAGCGGCAGGCAGCGGTACGGGAAGCGCTGGTCGGCGGCGCTCATCCAGTCGCGCTCGAGCGCGGCCGCTTCGAGGCCGAACGCGGTGGCGCGGTCGTGGACGCGGTAGGCGGTGAACTGCTGCGGGTCGGACATGGCCGGATCTCGGGGGTGCGTTACCCGCTCAGGATACGGCCTTTCGATTTACCCCGGCGTCCGGATCGGGTAGGCTTTACAGCCCCACCCATCCGCGAGCTTCACCATGATTCGCCCCCTCCTCGTTCTTACCGCGCTTGCGCTGACGGACGTCTGCGTCTCCGCCGCCGAACCGTTCCAAATCCCGACGAGGCGCGTGGAATCCCGGCTGGAGTCGCGGACCGTCATGAAGGACGGCAAACATGTCACCGAGACCGTGCCCGTTTCCGTGTCGAAAGAAACGATTCGGACCATCGACCCGGCGAAATCCGCCATCGTCATCTGCGACATGTGGGACGACCACTGGTGCAAATCGGCCTCCGAGCGCTGCGGCAAACTGGCGAAGGAAGCGGCGCCCGTCATCGCCGCCGCCCGCAAGGCCGGCTTCGCAATCATCCATTGCCCGTCGGACACCATGGATTACTACAAGGACTCCAAAGCCCGGCGGCGCGCCACGGACGCCAAGAAAGCGGAGCCGCCGAAGTCGAAAGTGATCGAAGCCCCCGCGTTACCAATCGACGACAGCGATGGCGGCTGCGACGACGCGGCGCCGGTCAAGTTCTTCAAAGCGTGGACGCACCAGCACGAAGCCATCGCCATCGACGAGGAGAAGGACTACGTCACCGACAACGGCCGCGAGGTTTACAACATCTTGCAGGAGCGCGGCGCCACGACCGTGGTCTTGCTCGGCGTCCACACCAACATGTGCGTGTTGAACCGGAGTTTCGCCATCAAGCAACTGCGGAAGTGGGACATCGACTGCCTGCTCGTCCGGGATCTCACCGATGCGATGTACAACCCGAAGAAGAAACCGTTCGTCGATCACGCCGAGGGGACGCAACTGGTGATCCGGTACATCGAGCAGTACTGGTGCCCGAGCATCGCCAGCAAGGATCTGCTCGGGAAGCGGTGATGCGCATCCGGCTCCGAGTGACCCCTACCCCGGCGTCCGCCACGCCGCGTAGCCGTAGACGGCTGTGAAAAACGCGAACAAAACCGTCAGCGCGAAATAGCCCGCCTTCAACCACCAGGCGGTCAGGTGTTCTTTCACATCGAAGACCGGCTGCAAGCCGAGTCGGATTCCCCAAAACAGGGCGACGTAGGCGCAGAAGCCGCGGGCCAAGCCGGTGCCGCTCGCCAGCTCCGCGGCATTCAAGACGCTGATGGCGGCGAAGGCGATGATCGAAAGGACGATGTAGCCCCCGTAGACCCAGTACATCTGCCGGTGCAGGGTGGGGAGCGATTTCAAATCCTCGCGCCAGTTCAAGCGGAACGGCACGATCGACGAGGCGATCAGGATCGAGGCTTGCCCGATCCCGGCCGCGAAGATCCAATCGGACAACTCGGTCTGCATCAGATGGCTCCCAGAGCGCGGAGGAACGGCACGACGATTCCGAGGACGAATGGCGGGTGGAACAGCCAGTACGCCGGCCCGAGCAACACGACCGCGGTGAAGAGCCAACCGCGCGGGCCGCGACCCAAGCCGAGTCGCTTGCCCACGGCGCTCCGCTCGGCCAGCATGGCGACGCCTTGGATAGCGAAGAAGAGCGTCGGGCCGCCGTAGCCGCCGCCGGCCGGGAGCGAGATCACCGCTTCGTGGACGACCCCGCTGAAGAAGAAGCCGGCCCCGACGGCCCACCGCGCTCCGAGCTTGGCGGTGAGCGGTCGGAAAAGAAAGCGGTGCGTCAGATCGCGGAACGCCGTGTTCCAGCGCTTCCCCCAAAACTCGCCGACGCTCGGCGATGTGAGCGGCCAGTTCATCAGCGGTTTGGCTTCGACCCCGATCTGCCGCCAAGCGCACGAGAGCAGGTGGAAAATGCCGAAGTGCAGTACCAGCACGAGGCCGATCATGCCGACCCAGCCGACGAGATACGCATACTCTTCGGGGATGAGCCGCACGGCGCCGAACAGGATGCCTAGCCCGAGCGCGAACTTGGCGAAGGCGAAGAGCCATTCCCCGATGCCCGGCCGGTTCGGTCGCTTGTCCGGGTTGAGGAATGCCGCCGCGTCCAAGCCGGGCCAGCCGAGCAAATAGCCCGCGTGTCGCAGTGGCGTGGAACCCGATACCGGCGTCCGGCGCCACGTCAGCCATTTGCAAGCGACGAAGATGGCGAAGGCGAGAATCCACATGAACAACCAGCGAGGTTCCATGACCTGTGAACCGGAGTGGACGGGATGGGTTAACGCAAAAACCACCGGGGCAACCCGGTGGCTCGTGGACTTCGCTTCTTTCGCCGATCAGTACCGGAACTCCAAGCCGACCATGACGCCGTGGGCGTAGAAGTCGCTGGTGCGGTGTTCGAAGCGGGGGAACAGTTCGCCGGTCTGGTTGTTCCGCGGCGGGATCTGGCTGCTGTTCACGCGGGTGTCGATGATGTCGCCCGGCCGCGTCACGTTGCTCCAGTACAGGAAGTTGTACCCGGCGTACAGCCGCAGGTGATCCGTCACTTGCACGCCCAGTTTCACGCCGATTTCCGGGATGACCGCGAAGCTGTCGTTCTCGTAGCGGCCGATGTTCGACGGCTGCGCCAGCAACCCGCCCGTGTGGCGGGTCGAGTTCCCGTTCGGATCGGTGATCGTCGTCGAACCGTCGATCTCGACGATCGACTTGTTCACGCCGAGGGCCACCGTGGAGCGCACGCCCACGAAGAAGTGGTTGAACCGGCGCTCGTAGGCCAGCCCGACCACGCCGCCGTGGAAGTGGTTCTCGGTGCGGAAGCGGTCTTCGACTTGGAACCGGAAACCGGGGAACGGCGAACCGGGCAGGCCGACGAGGTCTTCGCGGATGGTCAGTGTGTCGGTGAGGCCGACGTAGCGGTAGCCGAAGAGGGCGTCGAGCCGGCCGCAGGGCGAGCAGCAGAGGTTGCGGACGAAGTTGACGCCGCCGCCGAGGAGTTCGGATTTCGAATCGGCGGTGATGGTGCCGCGGAGGATGTTCGGAAACGACACGAGTTGCGTGTCTTGGAACGGGGTCACGGCGGCGAAGGTGCCATCGGCGTTGCGGCGCACGTTGTTGGTGAACGGCCGCGTGACGATGTTCGTGCCGTCGGAACCGGCGGTGAAGCTCGCGTTGCTCTGGCCGAGGTAGAAGAAGTTGCCTTCGATGCCGCAGCGCTGGCACTCGTCGAGCCACATTCCGCCGTACAGGCGGAAGCCGCTGCGCCAATCGCTGTTGACATCTTGGCCGCTGATCAGGTTGCTGGTGCCCGGGCCGCCGATGGTGCCGGCGCCGGCGCGGGCCGTGCCGGGTGGCGCGCCGGTGGCGAGCACCGGGTACTGGTTGCCTTTGGCCGTCCAGTAGATCCACTCGGCGCCGACCCAGATGCGACCGGGGGGGCCGCAGAGGCAATCGCACGCGGCCTCGCAGGTGTCGCCGCACGCGGCGGCGATGTCGGCGGCGCAGGGGCTTCCCGCCGGGAGGTTGTTGGGCATCGCCACGGCCGGCTTAGCCGGCGCCGGGGCGTCGACTTTGGCGTGTTGGACATCGGGTGCCGCTTGGGCCGATTTCGAGGGCACGAAGGCGGGTTTCGGTCGGAATAGGCCGTTCGGGGCCTGCGCTTGGAGCGCCCCGACGGTGCCGAGGACGGCCACGAGGCCACCCAAAAAGCGCGTCAACATTCGATCTCCTCCTGGAGTCGGGGGGGGTGGGGAAAGCGCGGGGACGGCGCATTCGGCCCAACACACGGGGCCGGATCCATCCGGTCTCCCCCTGCTATCGGCCCCACCCGGCAGAGCCTCAAGGCGGAGCGGCGGCCGATGTGGGGAGATGGGCATAACGGCGCCGAAGATCAGGGACAAAATCCGCAGACCGCCTATGTTAACGCTCCGAAACGCCAATTTTGCCAGAAGTGATTCCCGTGACCCTAGTACCGGTCGTGGTGTCCGAGAAATGGTCAGCTTGGGTAAGAAGTGGTCGCGGAGGGCAACTCGCCCCATTTCGCCGGCCGAATAAACCGTTACAGTGGGATGCGTTCGTCCCCGGTGCGAGAATTGCGCCGGCCGCGTGAACCCGATCACTCATTGATTCACCCCTTCGATCTCCGAGGTTCCCAATGCCCTCTCCAGTCTTCGAACTGCCCGAGATCCGAAGAGCGGCCAAATCCAAATCGACCGAAGCCCACAAGCTCGACCTGCTCCAACTCGAAGACCGCCTCGTCCCCGCGGGCACCATCACCGGCCGCGCGTTCCTCGACTTCAATTCCAACGGATTGCTCGATACCAACTCGGCGCTGCCGAACGACGGCGGCGGAACCTACACGCGCCAGACCGACCTCGGCGTCGGCGGGATCGTCGTCACGGCGTTCGACTCCGGCAATACCGCGCGCGGCGTCGCCACCACCGCGGCCGACGGCACCTACACCCTCGCGGCCACCGGCACCGGCGGCTACCGCCTCGAATTCTCCAACGTCCCCAGCGGCACGTTCACTGGGCCGCAAGGTACCAACCCGACCCCGCCGCCGGTGGGCAGTTCGACCGCGGTGCAGTTCGTGCCGGACGGCAACAGCGCCAATCGCAATTTGTCGCTCGGGTTGCCGACGGGCTACTCCGACAACCCG
>JANOSQ010000661.1:0-8149 GCA_031415915.1 Fimbriiglobus sp.
ACGCTCGCATTGCCGATCGCCGTACTCTTCTCGCTGGCGCGCGGCTACCGGCGACTGCACGCGCGCAGCGCCGGGCCGCTGATCCTCGGCGCCGGCTTCGGGATCGCGGTCGTCGCCCTCCACGCCGTGACCGACTTCGCCTTGCACTTGCCCGCCGTGGCGCTGCTCGCCATCACCGTGACCGCGTTCGCGCTCGCGGCGGCGAACGACCCCGAGTTTCAACCGACCCGCCCACGATCGTCCGCACCGGAGGCGAAACCCCGCACGCCGGGTGCCGGCTGGCCCGCCGTCGTCGCCGTCGTCGCTGGGCTGTTCTTTCTGATGTTGCTGATGACGTGGCAAGCCCGCCAGCGCTATCTCGGCGATAAGTACTTGGTGGCCGGGATGAACCAGCCGCGCTCGGTGAACCCGGAGGTCGCCCGGAAGCGAATCGCCTGGCTCGAAGCCAGCGTCGCGGCCGATCCGTCCAATCCGGACGCTTTCTTCCAACTCGCCCAAGCCCACCTCGACGCGGCCCACGACCTCGGCCCCACGCCGGCCGAAGCGGTCGCCGGCCCGGTGCTGCCCCGCCGCGCACGCCCAGAACGATATTCTCCCGAACTCGTCGAGTTGCACATTCTCCCCGCGCTGCGGGCCTTGCGCACGGCGCGCGAACTCTGCCCGTTGGTCGCGGAAGTCCACGCTCGCTTGGGATTGCTGGCCGGGTATTTCGCGCGTTCGGAGCCGGCCCTCGTTCACCTCGAACGGGCGAAGGCGATCCTGAAGACCGACCCGGACATCTGGTACGCGTGCGGGGTCGAAGCCGCGAAAGCCGGCGAGCCGAGCGCGGCCGTGGCCCAGTGGAAGAAGTCCTTGGAGTTGTCGCCGAAGCAATTGCGGCCGATCCTGCGCGAGGCGAAGCGGACGCTGCCGCCCGAAGAAATCCTGCGAGTCCTTCTCCCCGACGATCCGGTGATCCTGCTCGGTGCGGCCGACGAACTCTTTCCGAAGCGACTCTCGCAGAACTCCGAGCGCCGACCGTTTCTGGAACGGGCAGCGCGCCGCCTCGGCTCAACCGTGGCCGAGTGGACCGCGGTCGCGATCGCCTCTGAGGAGCTCGACCGCCCCGCAGACTCTCGCCGCGCCTGGGAGCGGGCCATCGAACTCGATCGGGATCGCGCCGCTTCCCACGAGGGGTTGGCCAGACTGCTCGAAGCCGAGGAACTCTACGCCGAGGCACTGCCGCAATTGGAATGGTTACTATCGCGCCGACCGAACGACCCCGACTTGCGTATGCGGCACCGAGCCGCCGTCCACGGGGCGAAACTCCAACGCGAGATCGGCGAGTGATGGTGTCGACGCGAGGTTCCCATCCACCGTCGGAGATCGGTCAGAAAGCAACTCGCGTTACGAAATGACCAAGCCCCCCACTCGTAGTGTTGCGTCACATTGATGGTTTCTTTCAGAGCCGGACGCGTAAGCGACGTTGTCGTGTCGAACGTCGCTTACGCGTCCGGCTCTGAAAGAAACCATCCCGAATCACTTGTGTGACCAAGCACGAAGTCCAAGGTCAAAAGGTAGCCTGGGTCGGGTTCAAAGTGAGCTTCGGGATGTACCCCCCGGCCGCAACTGCTCCTGCGTCCACAAGACTCGCGCGCGCATCCCCGCCGCCATGGATGGAGGCAACTCCCAGCCGAGCCGGGTCTGTTGAACGACCGGGAAACGAGTTCAGGAGAGGGTGTGGGTATCTTCGCCAAACTCGATTCACTCCCAAGGCGCCAGCTGCAAGAAGTTCCGCAAAAGCTTCGGCCCCTCCACCGTCAGGAAACTTTCCGGGTGGAACTGGACTCCGTGCAGCGGCCACGACTTGTGCCGCACGCCCATGATCTCGCCTTCGGCGGTCCACGCGGTCACTTCGAAATCCGGGTTCGTCCAGCTTTCCCGCTTGATCACCAGCGAGTGGTAGCGCGTCGCGTCGAACGGATTGCCGACGCCCGCGAAGACGCCCCGGCCGTCGTGGTGGATCGGCGACACCTTCCCGTGCATGATCCGGCTGTTGCGGATCACCTCGCCGCCGAAGGTGTGGCCGATGCACTGGTGCCCGAGGCAGACGCCGAAGATCGGGATCGCCGGGGCGAATTCCTTCAGCACGTCATTCGAGATGCCCGCTTCCTTCGGCGTACACGGCCCCGGCGAGATGACGATGTGCGTCGGCTTCATCGCCGCGATCTGGGCGATGGCGAGCCGGTCGTTGCGGTGCACCTCCATCGGCAGCCGGGGTTCGATCTCCCCGAAGCGTTGGACGAGGTTGTAGGTGAACGAATCGTAATTGTCGATGAGCAGGATCATGGGGTTGTTGTCGTTCCGCGCACCGGAATCGGCCAGCGTACTTTCACCTTCAATCTTGCCCCGAACCCGCTGGGCGGCCGGAGTGCCGGGAATCCAAACTTCGGAATTCGCCGACGTGCTCGGCACGAGCGGCGCTCGGGTGCGTTGCTTGCGAGATGCAGCACTGAGCTACTTGTCCTTCTTCTCCTCCACGAACTCGAGTTCCTTCTCGTCGTTCACTTGGATCTGCAGGTTGTTCTGGAAGGTGCTCAGCTTCCCCTTCACGCGGATCGTTTTGCCTTTGAACGTGTCGAACGTCGCTTTGTCGAGCTTGCCGGTACGGGCCTTGTCGTTCACGACGACCGTGAAGTTCTTCTCGCTCTTGAAGTCTTTCTCCGAGTTCAACAGGATGCGCGTGCCGACGAGCCGACCGGCCTCCACCGCGAATTGCAGGGTCACTTCGTCGCCCGCTTTTTTCTTGAGCGCTTCGGCCGGGGAGAGCACCCCTTCGGGCAGTGGCACGGCCGGCTTCACCGGCTCCTTGTCCGCCTTCGCTTGGAGCTTGCTCAGCTTGATCTTCGATTGGATGGCGATCTCGCCGTTCTCGTGGCGGAGTTGCACGCTGATGACGGGGTCGGCGGCCCATTCGATGGTGACCATCCCGAAGTGGTTGCCGTAGGGCAGCGACGACACGCGGTACTTGTTCGCTTCGGGATCGCGGTAGTTCGCCGAGGCTTGGTTGAAGCCGCTGGCCGTGATGTCGAAGAGCGGGTAGCCGACGGACTTCGGATCCAAGGAGATTTCTCCGAGGTGGCGGTCGCCGCTCAGGATCACGACGCCGTTGGCACCGGTGCTCCGGATCAGGTCGAGCATCTTCTTGCGCTCGTTCGGCAGGTTGCCCCACTTCTCGAACGGGTGATCATCGTTGACGAGCTGAATCCCCGAACCGATCAAGCGGATCTCGGCGGGCTTCTTCAACTGCTCTTCGAGCCACTTCCACTGCTCGTCGCCGAGCATCGTCGAGCCTTCGTCGGTCACGGGGATGTACGGCGTGATCGACGTTCCCGGCAGTCGCTTGTCCGCTTTCTTCAACGCGCTGCGGAAGTAGCGGCCGTCGAGCAGGATCACCTGCACGCGTTTGCCTTCCGGCCCGAAAATGTCAGCGTGGTAGACGCCCTTCTGGGTTCGGCGCGGCGAAGCGGCGGGGGTGGCGAAGAAGTCGTGGAAGGCTTTCTGGGCGGCGTCCTTGTGCTCCCATTCGACGCCGGCGTCGTTGTGGCCGTAGTCGTGGTCGTCCCAAGTGCCGAGGATCGGGGTCTGCGCGCGGAGCTTTTTCCACGACGGCAGCGCGGAGAGTTCTTCGTAGCACTTCACGATCTTGTCGGGCGTGGAGGCTTTCAGCTTGCCGTTCTCGATGTCGGCGTACATGGTGTCGCCGAGCAACAGCAGCAATTCCGGCTTGGCTTCGGCGATGGTGTCCCAAATCGGGCAGGGCTTGCTCTGATCGGCGCAGGAGCCGAACGCGATCTTCGTCAGCGGTTGATCTTTGGGTTGGGCGATGGCGAACGGGGCCAATCCGCAAGCGATGGCGATGGCGAAGAGGACACGCAGCATGGTGGGAACCCAAGGGAAATGGAATCGGATCGATGGTCACCGGCTATCTTGAGTCTATCGAGTTCCGCCGGGGTCGTTCACATGGTCTTTCTGTCCCGCATTTACACCAAGAGCGGCGACGCCGGCGAAACCGGCCTCGGCAGCGGCGAGCGCGTCCCCAAGGATCACCCGCGGGTGACGGCCTACGGCGAAGTCGACGAGTTGAACTCCGTGCTCGGATTGTTCGCCGCCTATTGCCCGGAAACCGTCGAACGGACGTTCCTGCACGCGGTTCAAAACGACCTCTTCGACCTCGGCGCCGATCTGTGCGTGCCACCGGCGGACGGCGAAGAACCGGCGCAAGCTTTGCGCATCGTGGAGGAGCAATACCTGCGGTTGGAACGCGCCATCGACCGCCTGAACGAACACCTCGAACCGCTCCGGAGCTTCATCCTCCCGGGAGGCACTCCGGCGGCCGCGTGGCTGCACTTGGCCCGCACTGTCTGCCGGCGGGCCGAGCGCTCTCTCGTCACGCTAATGCGAACCGAACCGGTGAACAAGCACGCGTTGATCTATTTGAACCGCCTGTCCGATTGGCTCTTCGTCCTCGGCCGCACGGCGAACGCGAATGGCGGTGATGTGCTCTGGGTGCCGGGGCAATCGCGTTCGGTCCCGGGGGATGCACCGTGAAACGCCTCGTCCTCGGCAGTCGGAACAAGAAGAAACTCGGCGAACTGCTCGATCTCCTCGGCGATCTCGGCATCGACTTGGTCGATCTGTCGCCGTACCCGGACGCACCGGAAGTCGACGAGACCGGCGATACCTTCGACGCCAACGCCCGCTTGAAGGCCGTGCAACTCGCCCCCGTGCTGGGTCAGTGGGTGCTCGGAGAAGACAGCGGATTGTGCGTGCCGAGCCTCGGCGGAGCACCGGGGATTTACTCCGCCCGCTACGCCGGGGAGCACGGTAACGACGCGGCCAACAACGCCAAGCTCCTCGCGGCCCTCGACGGCAAAACCGGCGACGCACGCGCCGGCTATTACGTCAGTTCCGTGGTGTTGGCGAACCCGGCGGGCGAAGTGATGGCGACGGCCGAGGGACGCTGCTGGGGAAGGATCGATACGGTTCCGCACGGCGACGGCGGCTTCGGCTACGACCCGCTCTTCGTGATCCCGGAGTACCACGCGAGCTTCGGCGAACTCAGCCCGCGCGTGAAGCACGCCCTCAGCCACCGCGGCCGGGCCATCGCGCAGCTCCGGCCGGCACTGCGGCGGTTGCTGGGGTAGAATGGGCGAGAGGAATTTCAACCGTTCAGGAGTTGCACGTGGGAAAGGTCATCGTGACGGCACTCGTTGAGAACCTCAACGATTTAGTCGGTGTTGACGCGGGCACCTTGTCCGCGGATCTGGTTCGCAAAGTCGAAATCGGTGATGCACTCGTCGATTCCGGAGCAACCGGGCTGCTGATGCCGAAGCGACTCATCGAACAACTCGGGTTGTCGCCCCTTCGTACTCGCAACGCCAAGACGGTCGGGGGCACGGTGTCGATGCAAGTTTACCGGGCGGTCCGGCTCACGATCCAAGGCCGCGATTGTATCAGCGATGTGACTGAAATCGCCGATGATCTGCCCGTTTTGATCGGCCAAATTCCGCTCGAACTCATGGACTGGGTCATCGATATGAAGGGACAGAAGTTGATCGGCAACCCGGCCCACGGTGGCGAGCAAATGATCGAAGTCTATTGACCGACGCAAAGGCGACGCACCGCAGAAGTTGTTCCGCTTGTGCCACCTTCAACGGGTTCCCCTCCGCCGATGTTGGGGAACCCGGCTTCGGCTCTCGGTTCTTCGCCTCAGCGGCGTCACAATGTCCCCATGAACGCCAACGAACTGCAATCGGACATCCTCTCGTTCCGGCACTACCTCAAAGCCGAGCGCGGCATGGCCGAGAACAGCGTGCTCGCCTACGGCCGCGATCTCCAGCGCTACGCCGAGTGGGTCGCGATCTTCCGCCTCGCCGATTACCTCAAGCCGACGCTCCGCGATTTGTCCAGCTACTTGCTCTATCTCAACGAGCAAGATCTCGCGGCGCCGTCGGTCGCCCGGCACATCGTCTCCCTCCGCATGTTCTACCGCTTCCTCCGGCTCGAAGAGCGGGCCGATCAAACGGCCGTCGATCTGCTCGGTTCGCCGAAGCTCTGGCAGCGCATCCCCGCGGTGCTCAACCACGCGGCGGTCGACAAGTTCCTCGCGGCACCGCGGGAAGGGGATCGCTTCTTTCTCCGCGATCGGGCGATTCTGGAAACGCTCTACGCCACCGGCTGCCGGGCGTCGGAGGTGGTGAATCTGCAACTCGCCGATTTGTATTTGGACTCCGCATTCCTCCGCTGCACCGGCAAGGGGAACAAGCAGCGCGTCGTTCCGCTGGGTCGCCCCGCCATCGCGGCGCTGCGGGCGTATTTGTCGGCGACTCCGCCCTCGGCATCGGGCACCGTCTTCGTCAGCAAGTCGGGCCGGGCACTCTGCCGGATTCGGCTTTGGAAGCTCGTCAAGTTCTACTGCGCCCGCGCCGGACTACCGACGAAGATCAGCCCCCACACGCTCCGGCACAGCTTCGCCACGCACGTCCTCGCCGGCGGCGCCGACCTGCGCAGCGTGCAGGAATTGCTGGGCCACGCGTCGATCACGACGACGCAGCACTACACGCACATCGACCGCGACCGTCTGAAGGCGATCCACAAGAAGTTCCACCCCCGCGGCTGAAACTCGGCGTTGTGCGGTTGCGAAAAACACGCTATCTCCGCGCGCAGGTGAGGGTCTCGCATGCGCCGACTCGGCCGGTTCGTTCTCGCACTGTCGCTGGCCTTGTTTCTGTCGGCGACTTTGCGCGCCCAGTCCGATTTGCCCCGGCCCATCGCCGACGACCGGCCGCCCGACCTGTTCCCGCCCGCCGAACAACCGCGACCCGTGAACCGCAATCCGCTCGCCGGCTTGGGCGGATTGGGCAACGCGATCCCCGGCCCCGGTTACTCCGTCGATTGGAACCCGGCCCGCCCCGTGCGGAATCAGAACTCCGAACTCGGGATGGTCCGACAAAGCCTGTCGTTGGCCGCACCGATCTGGAAAGAGGGCGGGGACGCGCTCTTCGTCACGGCCAATTTGAAAAATACCCACATCTACACGGACGCGCTGCTGCCCGACACCGGCCGCCGCTTCCCGCGCGACCTTTGGAACGCGAGCCTCGGCTTGGCCTACCTGCACCGGTTCGACAACGGTTGGACCGGCGGCGCGATGGTCAGCCTCGGCTCCGCGAGCGACAAACCCTTCAACAGCATCCGCGAGATGTACGTCAACTTCCTCGGCTTCCTGCGCATCCCCGCGTTCGACGAGCGCGACTTCTGGCTGCTCTCGCTCTTCTATTCGCCGAGCGGGCAGCTCAACTTCCCGATCCCGGGCATCGCGTACCAGTGGAACTACTCCGAGCGGTTCAACATGACCATCGGCATCCCGTTCGCGGTCATGTGGAAGCCGACGCGCGACCTGACCTTCAACGCCAGTTACATCCCGCTGACGAACATCCGGGCCAACCTCGACTACCGGCTCACCGACGACCTCCACTTGTTCGCGGGCTACGAGTATTTGAACGAAGCGTACTTCCTCGCGGATCGCGCCGAGCGGCGGGATCGCTTTCTGAGCTTCGAGCAGCGCATCATCGGCGGGGTGAAGTACGACCTCTTCGAATCGGCGACGCTCGACCTGCACGCCGGCTACTCCTTCGGCCGCTTCTTCGGCGAAGGCCGCAACCAAGGCGCGACATTGCACGACCGGGTGGACGTGGCGCCGGGGGCGTTCTTGGGCGCGGGCTTGCGGTTGAAGTTTTGATGCTGGTTCGCCGGACGCGTCAGCAACGGTCGCGAACCGGGGTCACGCCGTTCGGTGAAACGATAGGCCGCGCCCGGCTCCGTCGCTTGCGCGTCCGGCTAACTACGCACGTTGAACTCGAGCTTCCACTTCTGCTTGCCGTCTTGGCTCTGGCACCAAAGTTCGAGCTGGCCGACTTCGGTCACCTTGCTGTGCAGGTGAACGGTCACCAAGCCCGTGCTCGCTTTGCCGTCGAGGGTCACCTTCACCGGCGAGAGTTCGTCGATTTCGCCTTGCCAATCTTCGACCGTGGCGCCGGGTTTATCGTCGCGGCGGATGGTGGAACCGAGGAATCGGAACGTCGCTTCGGCGCCGACGGTGAGGCCGAAG
>JANOSQ010000662.1:0-2925 GCA_031415915.1 Fimbriiglobus sp.
GGTTCTTTTCCCCCCCCCACAAAAACCGCCCGCGGGTGTTCTGGGTGGGGACTTTCCCTCCCGTGCGGCATGGGTGTGGCCGGTTCTTTTCAAACCCGCCCCACCCGCTTCCGGCTCGGACAGAACCCTTCCGGACTCATCGCCGTGCCGGTACTATATCCGCACCCGATCCCCGCCGAGATGGTTCCATGCCGCGCCGCCTTGGCCCGATTCTGCTTCTGCTGGTGGTCGCGGGCTGCGAACAGCCGCCCGTGCCGGTACCCGCATCCCCGTCGACCGAGCCGGTCGCCGTGGTTGATGTGCCGACGCCGCCGACGGTGCCGGCACCCAAACCGGTCGAACCCAAGCCTCCGGTGCCGCCGGTCGAACCGAAGCCCCCGGCGGTGAAAGTCGATCTCAAGCTGGAAAAGCAAGCCGAAGCCTACGCGATCCAAGTCGGGGGCACACCGCTGCGGAACGTCTCGCACATCGGGGAAAAGAACGCTCTCATCACCGTCAACTTCCTCGGCACCGACGCGAAGCCCGCCGATGTGAAGGCCGTCGATTTGAAAAAGCTCGCCGGCGCCACCCGGCTCAACCGGCTCGGATTGCTCGGGTCGAAGAACACCGACGCCTGCTTGAAGGAGGTCGCGGCGCTGCCGATGTTGAAGTCGATCTCGCTCGAAGGTTCGGACGTTTCCGATGCCGGGCTGGCGGCCATCGCGGCGCTGCCGAACCTCATCGACCTCGACCTCAGTCGTGTAAAGACGATCACCCCGGCCGGGTGGAAGTCCCTTGGCAACGCGACCAAGCTCGAAACGCTCTGGCTCTCCCACTCGGGCATCGACGATGCGGCGTTCAAGGAACTCGCCGCGCTCAAAGGCTTGAAATCCCTGAAGCTCGACGGCACGAACCTGACGCTCGCCAACACCGGGGCCACTTTCGCCCAGTTCAAGCAGCTCGTCGAACTCGACCTCAACGGGTCGCCGATCTCGGATGAAGGCGTCCTCGCGCTCTGCGCCGCCCGCGCCCTCGTGACGCTCGACCTCACCGGTACGAACTTCACCGACGCCGGCTTCCAACCCCTCGCCCAATTGCTCAAGTTGAAGGAACTCGTCCTCGCCGAACTGCCGCGCCTCACGGGCACCGGCTTCGCCGACATCGCCGAGCTGAACGGGTTGGAAGGCGTGACCCTCAGCGGCTCCGGCATCACCGACAAAGGGATGAAGGCCATCGCGAACCTGCGGGAATTGAAGCGGCTCGACCTCGACCGCACGAAGGTCACCGACGACGGCGCGAAATTCCTCGCCACCAAGCGAGCGCTGGAGAAACTCTCGTTCCAAGAGACGAAAGTCGGCGACTCCGGGCTGTTGGCGGTCGCCGCGGACGCGAAGTCCCTCAAGAAAGTGGAAGTGAGGAAGTCCAAAGTGACCAAAGCGATCCTGGAGGACGTCCGCAAAGCGAACCCCGACCTCGCGGTCGTTTTCGACTGATTCGCAGGATTCTCCGGAAACTCAGCAGCCCTTCATCGCTCGGGGCTAGCATTCCAACACACCGGACAACGCTGGCAAGCTCGGCAAAGATTAAAAATAGCCACAAACCCACAATGGTGGTTGCGTCGGGTGTAGGCTGTGGGTATTGAACCCGCCGATTCGCGCAGAAATTCGTGTGTGACCCGGGCGGGACGTGGGCCAGCAGCGCTGGCCCGGGGGCGTCCCAACAAACCCGCGTCGCACAGTTCATGGGGGGGAACGTATGAATCCGCAACGGAAAGAGTCCCGTCGGTCGGTCGCGTCGTGGCGCACTCTGCGCCGCTGGCTCCCGGCCGTCGTCGCCGTCGGACTCGCCGGCCCGGTCGCCGCTCAAGACAAACCCGTCCCCACCGAGCCGCCCAAAACCGTCGCCCCGATGCCGACCCCCCCGGTGGCGCCGCCCAAGTCGGAGAAGACGTACACCGTCTCCTTCGAAGGCACGGACTGGAGCAAGGTTCTCGATTGGTTCGCGAAGGAAACCAAGCTTGTCTTCCTCAGCACCGAGAAGCCGACCGGCTCGCTCACGCTGAAATCGGAAGAGAAGTACACGCTCCCCGAATTGCTCGATCTCTTCAACGAGGTGCTGGCCCAGAAGAACTGGGTCATCATCCGGCGCGAGCACTCGTTCCTCATCCACCCGGCCGCGGACAAGATCCCGCGCGAAATCCTCCACCAGATCACGCTCGAAGAACTGACGAAGCGCGGCAACACCGAAGTCGTCCAAGTGGTGATCCCGCTCAAGACGATCGTCGCCGACGACATCGCTCCGCAGGCCAAGAAACTGCTCAGCGTCTTCGGCGACGTCACGCCGTTCGGCACGAACCAACTCATCATCGTCGACAAAGCGAAGAACATCCGCAACATCCTGGCCTTCATCAAGGAGCAAGAAGGGGATAAGTCGGACCAGTTCACCTACGCCTTCAAGCACGTCCGCGCCAGCACCGCGGCCGAGAAACTCCGCACGCTGCTGTCGGACGACAAAACCAAGGTCGAATCCAACGTCCCGGCGAACCCGTGGGGCGGAGGCAATCCGTGGGGCGGAGGCCAATTCGGCCAACCGCAAGACCAAGGTCGCAATCGGCAACCCGCCCAAGAGAAACGCTTCGCCACAGTCCAGATCACCGTCGATTTCCAAAACAACACCATCGTACTCACCGGTCCGGCGAATAAGGTCGTCGCTGCGCAGTCGTTGGTGAAGGAAATCGACAAAGGCGACATCGCCCGCCCCGTCGGCGGCGAACCCGTCTGGAAAACCTACGACGTCGCCGCCGGTACCGCCGAGCCGCTCGCCAAGCAGATCATGGACTCCACCGACTTCAAGGGGAGCAACGTCAAGACGCTGGTCATCGGCAACGACAAAGTGATGATCTACGGCTACCCGGCCGACCACCTCGACATCGGCAACTTCCTGAAA
>JANOSQ010000663.1:0-3884 GCA_031415915.1 Fimbriiglobus sp.
CCCATCAATCCCAAGGGGATCGTTGAACCACACCACGTTTCGTGCCGAACACGATAGGGCTTGCTCCGGTGGCCGCGATTCCGCAAACGGTGTTTATCCGAGCCGCCTGCGTCGGCTGCGATCCGGAACTAGACGCAGCAAACGCTCGCGGCTCTGAATTCCCGCTTCCCGCTCCTTGACATTGCTCGGAGCCCGCTTATCGTGTCCGCAGGCAGTCGCCTGTTCACCTCACTTTCCCATTTCGGAGTTCCGTCGCCATGGCGAAATCCAAGCTCCCCACCGCGGCCGATTTGAAGATGACCGAGTTCGACATCGCCAAACTCGGCGCGGTCGCCAAATCCCCCGTTGATCTGCGGGACTGGTTGACGATCAACATCCCGTTCCTCATCGGGCCGCACATCGCCACGTTCGCGCCCACCACCGGGCCGCGCGGTACCGTCGTCACCGTCCAAGGCAGCAATTTCTCCGCGAGTCGGCTCGACAACACGGTGACGATCGGGGGCGAAAAAGCCTTCGTATTGGCGGCGACCGCCAGTGAACTGACCGTGCTGACGGGCCCGAACACGGACACCGGCCCAATTGAAGTGCAAGTCGGCACGAAGTCGAGCAGCTCGGGGGTCGATTTCGTCGTGGTCGGGTATCCCGCGGCCGGGAGCGGGGAAGACGGTCCGCCCCTCGTGGTGATGGGGGAGGGGGCGAGCGCGGGCGATGTCAATCCCATCGGGACGATCCGCGTATTGGTGGCCATGCTGCAAGCGAACGACACGCTTCCGGCGGATCCCGCCGCGGTGCGCACGACGGTCACGACCGCGTGGACGAGCGTCCAGACGTACTTCCAGCAAGCCAGCTACAACCGGACGACCGTGCAGGTGGACGTCACGAACTTCGCCACGCTCGACGGGCCGATGAGCGCCTTCGCGGACTTCGTGACGGCGGAGAATTACATCGGCACCCAACTCCCGCGCATCGCGGCGCAGGGCGCGCGAGCGGCGGTGGACCAAGGCTTCACGCTCGGCGATTACCAGATGATCTGCCTGCTGGTCTTCACGAACGGGCAGTTCGTGAGGGCGTGGGGCGGCAGCGACACCGCCACCTTCGATTACGACAACGGCTTGCCGATGGGCGATCCGAACAGGGTCGATATCGACATCACCCTCGCGAAGCCCATCAACCAACTCTGGATCAACGAGGACGCGGATTGGGGGCGCTTCGCCCACGAGTTCGCGCACAACGTCGTGTCGAAACCGACCGCGTCCGGCGACGGGACGGCGACGCTCGGCGAAGACGTGTACGGCAGCGACCTCGTCGATCCGAGTTTGGCGACCGCGCAACAGTTCGAGCTGATGGGCGACCACGATGCCCACCCCCTGTTCAGCGGCTACCACCTCGAAAAGCTCGGCTACTACCAAGCCGCCAACATCGTCGAGCGCACGTGGGATCGCAACCCGACCAGCTTCGCGCACGACATCGCGGCGCACGGCTTGGCGGAGGACACCGATCCGAATCGCATCCACCTGTTGAAGGTGAAGGTGTCGGACGCGCTGAGTTACTACATCCAAGTCCGGCAGCGACCGGGCACCACGGCGCAAATCTTCGACGACAATATCCCGTTCGGGGCGGCGGCCAACCAAGGGGGCGTCGTCGTCACGCGCGTCATCGCCGGGGAGATGCACAACAACCAGCAGACGCGCTTCATCGCTTTGATGCACGACAGCCGGGTGCTGCTGCAAGCCGAATTCGCGGCCGACCCGGCGCGGGCGCTGCGCATCGTCGTCGAGAACGACGCCGTGCAGGCCCGGCCCCTCGTTTGCCGGGTGCGCGTGGAGTGGGCGCAGACCGTCGCCGACGATCCGGCCGGGGCGTTCGACTTGAACATCACGCCGTGGGACAGCGGTTACCAAAGCCCCGACGTGTGGGTCGACCGCGACCCCTTCGGCACCTTCGATTCGGGGACGGATGCGCAAGGCCGGCCCATCGGCAACGGGGATAGCCCCCGGGTGGGCCAGAGCAATCGGTTCACGGCGCGCGTCAATGTCAGCGGGGCAATGGGGGCGTCCAACGTGCTGCTGACGTTCTACGCGGTGTCGCCGCCCGGCGTGGGCGACAACGGCAACTGGGCGCCGATCGCCACGCAAACGATCCCCGCGATCGCCGTGAACTCCTCGGCGGATCGCTTCTGCAGTTGGGTGCCCCCGGTGGGCAAGCACACCTGCTTGAAGGTCTACGCGTCGGCGCAGTTCGGCGAAATCAGCGGCTCGAACAACAGCGCCCAGGAGAACGTCTCGACGTTCCAAGCGGCCGGTTCCAGCCCCTGCGAGCCGGTGCTGATCGATACCGCCGTCCGCAACCCGATCGACGAAAAGCGCTGCATCCACGTGACCATCACGGGGGTTCCGAAGGGCTGGGCCGCCCAGCTGCCGCACCGATGGGTGTGGCTCGAAGGCCGCGGAGAACGGGTGATCCGAGTGGCGATCTGGCCGCTGCACGACATCGGGGCCTACAAATTCGGCGACCCCAAACAGCAAAGCGAAGCCCGCTTCGATGGGACGGCTCCGGTCCGCGTCTCCGGCCACATCCCCCGGGAGTACAAGGAGCAGACCGACCCCATTCCCTTCATCCCCGCGTCCCGGTTTTACCCCATCGGCGGAACCTTCTACCGGGTGCAAGTCCGCCGGAAATCGAGTTTGTGGATCGAACCGAGAAAAGGCGAGCAGGACGAGTTGACGGTGGTCGGCGGCGTCTCGCCCGCCGCCGGGAATCAGCGGATCGCGCTCACGATTCTGGCCCCCGATCACAAAACCACCACGGCGGCGTTCGGCGTTACCGGTTCCGATGGCCGCTTCGAGATTCCCGTGCGGGTGAGAGACTTACTCAAGGCGACCGGCCCGGGCGCCTACACGCTTCGGGCCGCGATCTTCGACGCCAGCGAATTGGCCGATGCGGAGTCCAACGCGTTGCAAGTGGGGCTGTAGCTCGTAGGCGACTACTTCTTCGGCGCCGGGGCGCTGCGGACGGTTTTCAGGAACTCCGCCAAGGTGGGGGCACCCACGGGTTTGTTCCGGACATTCATGAAGACGATGCCGTATTCTCGGACGTACCACTCGTAGGATCCCGCATACACTTCGTGTAACGCGCCCGCTTGGAGATTGAATTCATCGGCGACGAGTTGCAACCAACTCGCGACTGTCAACTCCCCTTCCATCAACGCGATGATCGGGGGATCTTTTACTTTTAGGTGGGTCACGGAAGCCCACGTCGGCACCCGCAGTGTCATACCCTTCAATTCCGGCAGCGCTTGCAGGAGCTTGGTCGCTTCGACCAGATCGAGCTTCTCCGCCTTCTTGATTTTCACCGACCGCGAGAGAATGTCGACCCGCTCCCGGTCGGCTGGGGTCACGGGAGGGATTTCGATACCGGGCTGCCAGCTGGCGTCGGCCGTGAAGGTCACCGGCTTCGGAGCCGGTAGGAACATATTCCACTCGGCCTCCGCTTCCGCGAGTTGCATCCTGGCGATCCGCAACGCCTTCGTTGCGGAATTCGTGATTCCCAACGCCATGTCCGCTTTCGCAGCCAAACGCACCGCGTTCTCTTCGTCGCGAGCCGTGTCGAGCCGGTTCTTCGCTTTCAGAATCCGCTGGCTCAGCGAGAGTTTGGCCAGTTCCAAGTCGGCTTTGGCGCCGGCGAGCTTGGCCTCGGCCACGAGAATCTCGGGGTGCGTTTGCAGCGCCCGGGCGATCACTTCTTCCAAGCCCGGTACCGGGGGTTTCGGGGCTTCTTTCAGCGGCGCGACCGGGGCTTGAATCGGGAAGGCCATTCCGACGAGCACGAGCAGGGTGGGCATCCACATGGGTTCGACTCCTAACGGGGTTGGGGTTTCTGATAAG
>JANOSQ010000664.1:0-1914 GCA_031415915.1 Fimbriiglobus sp.
TTCTTGCGGAGCGGATCGCGCTTGGCCGAGGGCGCCGCTTTGAGCGCATCCCAGACATCGACGACGAAATCGGCCGGGACGTTCTTCTTCACCGCGAGGCTCTCGGCCAAGTCGTCGAGCGCGGCGACGGCTTTGGGATCCTTCAACTTGGCGAGCGCGGTGATGGCCCGTTGCCGTTCCAGCGCCGGCGCCAGCGGATCATTGATGACCCCGGTCACGGAGAGGGAGGCATCGGCCGGGTTGGCGAGTACGAGAATATCCCGCGCTTCGGCGCGCAAGAGCGGGGACGCATCGACTTGGGCGAGTTTCAGCGCCGCCGCGAAGAGCTTCGATTTCCGCTCGGCCAAGTACCGCAGGGCCGCGCCGCGCAGGTTGACGTCCTTCTTGGCATCGGCGACCCACCCCGCGAATTGGGACTCGTCCGCCTTCGCGCCGAGTTTGGCGATCACGTCCACGGCTTCCGTCTGCAACTTGCCCGAGGTCTTGGCGAGCAGGTCGGTCAACCCGGCTTCCACGACGGCGCGGGGGATGGCCGCATCCCGTTTGGGCAGCGGTCGCCAGAACCCGGTGACGCGGTCGCGCGGCCCCGGCTCCGCCCACTCTTTCAACGCGGCGAGTGCCTCGGATCGGATCGCCCCGGAGGCGTTCGCATTCAGCGCGATCCCGAAGACTGCCGAAGCGTTCTCGGCCGCCCCGAGGCGGTAGTTCGCGTCGATCACCCGCCGCAGCAGGGCGTCGGCTTCCAACAGGGGTTGGTTGTCGAACTTCACGGCCGCGAGCGCCGGGTATTCGCTTTCGATTGGGAGATCGTGGATCGCCCGCGCCGCTTCGGTGCGGATCGATAGATCCTTGTCGCCGAGGAAGAGCGACACCCGCTTGTCACCCAGTTTGCGCAGGGCCAGCAGCGCCCCCATCCGCACGGGGGCACCGTCGTCGTTCGCCTTGGCGATGATCGCGTCGGCGTCGCCGATGCGGGCGAGGGCGATCGCCCCGGCTTCGCGCAGGAACGGGTCGGCGTCGCCGTTGGCCCGCAGCAGCGCGAAGAGGTGCTTGGTCGCGGCCTTGTACTTCATCTGCCCGAGGGCCTGCGCCGCGAAGAATTGCACGCGCGGTTGCGGATCCCGCAGCAGCGGTAGTAGGCTGTCAGCGGCTTTCGCCTCCGCGCGTTCGCCGAGCACTTTGGCCGCTTGCGCCCGCACCTCGGCTTCCGGATCCGTCAGCAATCCCACCAGCGGGGCCAGCGCCGTGCGATCCTTCGCGGCCACTTGTCCGAGTCCCCAAATCGCGTGCAGCCTGGCGTATTTGTTCGTATTTTTCTTAGCCGCGTCGGTGAGGGTCGGTATCGCCTTCGCCCCCGTCTTCGCGAGTGCGAACTGCGCCCTCTGGCGAACGCGCTGATCGGCGTGGGTCAACAACTTCGCCAATTCCTCCGGTTTGCGCCGATCGAAACCTTCGGCGAAGAGAGCCTTGGTCTCGACGACCACCGCTTCGTCCAGCTTCTTGGGGTCGAAGACGGTGTAAATGCGCCCGCCGGCGCTGCCGCCGTCCCATTTCAGGTCGACGAAGTCCGCGACGTACAGTTTGCCGTCGGGTCCGAATTCGGCGTCGGTGGCGCGGATCGGCTTTAGGAAGTCGTGGTAATCGACGATCTCGAAGCCGGCGCCCTTCTCCTTCACCTTGAATGCTTCCAACCCGCCGATGCCGGTGTAATTGCACATGATGAATGCGTTCTCGTACCGCTTCGGCAGGCTCGTTCCACTGGTGAACAAGAACCCGCTCGGCCCGGTGCCGATGCTGCCGACCGGCGGCACGATGTAAGCCGCTTGGCCGGGGTGCGGCAGGTGCCACAAGCGCTCGGCGTGCCACGGCCCCGTCAGGTACGGTTCGGGGATCGTCTGGTAGGCCATGTTCCAG
>JANOSQ010000665.1:0-9343 GCA_031415915.1 Fimbriiglobus sp.
GACATGAGGTCCTTGTTCGAGAGCGAGGCCGGATCGACGATGTGCGAGAGCAAAAAGAAGTTGAGCTCGCGCTCGGCCAACTCGGGGGCGACCAAACCTTCGACCAACCCATCAATTGTCATCGGGTCGGTTCGTTCCGCCGGAGTCAACCCGCGGAGCCGGTAGACCCACGACTCCGCCCCGGCTTTATCCATGCGGAGTTTGTCTTGGGCCAGCGCGCGGACGCCCGCTTCCGCTTCGGGCTTGCCGGCGAGCGCCGCGCGCAGCGCCATAATCGCCGTCATCCGGCAGAACGGACGCTCGGGGTCGTTGACGGCATCGACGACGCGGGTGAATTCGCCGATGGAGGCCAAGGCGTAAACGGCGAAGCGGCTGCCGAACACGGTTTCGTCCGTGAACATCGCTTTGGGCACTTGCTGGGTTTCCGTCAGCGCGCCGGCCACGGGCTTGCCCGGTTCCAATCGCTTCGCGAACTTGTCGAGTGCGGCCCGCGTCGGCTTGGCCACGGCTTCGACCGGGAAGACCGCGAAGCGATCGAAGTAGGCCACGTCGGGTTCTTTCAACTTCGGATCGGGCAGTCGCGGTCCTTGCAGCGGGCCACCTTTGCTCGTCCAGAGGACGATGTGCTTCGCCGGGATCGCGGCGAGTTCCTTTTGGCGAACCTTGAGCTTCGCCGAGCCGGAGATCGTCGATAGGACCGCGATCGTCTGCGGCGATTCCGGTGGTTGACCGGGCGTCGGCTCCTGCGTCAGTTCCATCACCGCTTCCGTTTTCGCGTCGGGCAGCGTGATGTCCCAGATTTCCTTGAGGAATCGGACGCGGACTTTCGCGCCCCCGGCCTTGGTGGTGTTGAAGTAAATGCGGCCGGCGTGCAGCGTCAACTCGGCGTCGAAGCCTTGCGGGGCGATGTGCGGCGTCACCGCCGTTTCCAAAACGCGGAAGCCGAGCAACTCCGGGAGGTTGCCCCAAAGCTCGGCCGTGAATCCGCCGTCGAACTTCAATTTGGTGCGATACCCCGGCAAGCAGACGAGCCGATCCGACGAGGCGATCTCGCCACCGCCGGCGATGCGCGACCACGCCTCTTGGCCCGCCGCTTGCCCGACGAGAACGTGGTCATCGACTTGATCGAGCCTAGCGACCGCGATGCGACCCGCCATCGGCTCGGCAGGCGGCCCCGGTTCCACCGGCGGTTCCACCGGGGGCATCGGCTCCACCGGTTTCGGCATCGGTTCGACCGGCTTGACCTCCGCCGGTTTCGTCGCCGGCGTCACCGGCGCTTTGGTCGGTTCGGTTTCCGGTTTGGTGGAGGGCACCGTCGTTTGGGTCTCTTGAGTCGCGGTCGTCATCGCGTGTCGATTGCTGGGCCAAGCCATGTAGACGGCGACGGCAAACCCGAAGAGAAGGGCGGCGACGGCCGACCATTTCAGGAGTTGCAGCACGAGCGGTTGCGACTGCGAATAGGCCGACATGCCGAGCAGGTAGGGGGCGTCGCTGTCGTCCATCGCGCTGGCGGGGTCGGTCGGCAACCCCCCCACGGGGATGGCGTTCCCCGGCCGGCGATTCGGGATCGACTCGCGCCCCTTCACGAGGCCGTACATCCGCCGCACGGCCGTGGGGGGCACGAGTACTTGCTCGGAAAGCACCAGCGTGAGAATTTGATGGCACGCGGCCACTTCCGCGAGGTGGACATCGGACGCGAGGCACGTCTCTTCGAACTCGGCGAGTGCCTCGGCGTGCAGACCGTCGCTCAGGTAGGTCGCCACGGTGTTCGGGTCGGACGGGCTTCCCTGTTCGGTCGCGTTCGGCGGCGTCGACAGCCCGCGCCGACGGGTCACCTTGCGAATCTTCTCGACGAGTTCGAGCGCACTCGGGCTTTCGGCGAGCTTCTGCCCGATGACTTTCGCTTGGGCCGGGTCGAGCGTATCGTCCAAATAGGCCAGAAGGGTGCGGAGTGTGAGTCGCATGGAAAAGTCCCCAATTCGTGTTCCTCTGCATTTGTTAGTGGCGGAGCGGGGTCACTTTCGTGCAGAATTCTGGAAATGGTTCCAGCGGAAAGCGCCCCACCCCTCCGTGGAATCATTTCAAAACTCTGGTAGAACCGTTATTTAGCAACGACTTACGTCGAAAATCGTCCATCCGAGGTGCCTCCGCCGATGCGATTCGCTCTCCTCCTCTCCGCGGCGATTCTGACCTCTTCGGCTTCAGCGGCCGAACCCGCCCCCGGCTTCAAACTCCCCGCCGGGTTCGAAACCACCCAGTTCGCCGGGCCGGAGTTGGCCAACGACATTTACACCCTGCACATCGACGCGGACGGCCGCATCGTCGTCGCCGGGCGGGGGTACGTCCGGCAGTTGATCGATACCGACAACGATGGCAAGGCCGACAAGGCGGTGGAATTGATCCCCGCGCCGAAAGGCGGGCCAATGGGCTTGCTGTGGGAGAAGGAGACGCTCTACGTCGTCGTCGATGGCGGACTCCAGTGCTACCGGGGTGTCAGTGGGAAGGGGCCGAGCACCGAGAAGCCGACGACGTTGCTCGCGATCAAAGCCGATGGCGAGCATGCGGCCCACGCGGTGCGGCGCGGTGCGGACGGTGCGCTGTATCTTCTGTGCGGAAACAATTCCGGGATCACTGCCAAGACGATCACCGACCCGGCGTCGCCGGTGAAGGAACCGGTGGCCGGGGGCTTGCTGCGGATCGACCCGAAGACGAACGCGGTGAGCGTGGTCGCCGACGGATTCCGCAACGCTTACGATTTCGACTTCAACACGCGCGGGCAAGCGATCACCTTCGATTCGGACAACGAGCGTTGCGTCGGTCTGCCGTGGTACGAGCCGACGCGGCTCTACCACATCCGGCCGGGGGGCAACTACGGCTGGATGAACCCGCAGTTCACGCAGACGTGGCGGAAGCCGCCCGACTTCCCCGACGTGGTCGCGCCGATCCTCACGGCCGGGCGCGGTTCGCCCACGGGCGTCGCCTGCTACCGCCACACGGCGTTTCCGAAGCAGTACCGCGACGGCGTCTTCTTCGCCGATTGGACCTTCGGCCAAATCTTCTTCAGCCAATTGACGCCGAAGGGGGAAACGCTGTCCGGGAAATTGGAGACATTCTTGGAATCGACGGGGGAGAGCGGCTTCGCCCCGACCGGCATGGCGGTGCATCCGGCGACCGGGGATCTCTACGTGGCGACCGGCGGGCGGGGCACCCGCGGGGCGGTGTTCCGCATCCGTGCGACGGTGTCGACTGCGGATGCGAAGCCGCTCGCCTGGGAGAAGTTCGACGAGAAACCGTTCGTGCGGATCACCGGCGAAGTCAAGGAAGCGGACTGGGCGAAGGCGAAGACGCCGGCGGAGCGCTTGCTGGTGTTGAGGAAGTACCAGATTTCCTTGGGTGACTTCGGCGCGAAGGCGGCGATGGGCACCGTTTACGAGGGGTATACTTTCCGCAAGCCGCCGGTGAGGGAAGAATTTTGGGATTCGATCTACGAGACGTTTACCGCCGGATTTCCCACCGGCGAACCCGCGACCGACCGAGAATTGGTCCGCATCGCGGCGGCATTCGAGATGGCGCATCCGAACGTCAAGAACTGGCTCGTGGATCGCATCGCGGAATCCCCCGATTGGTCGGAACGGATGCACGCGTTGATAGCCCTCAGCCGAATGAGAATCCCGCTGCGGAAAATGACGATGGAGAAGCTGGCGAACGCAATTCTAGCACTCGACGAAAAACGGGCGGATGCGGGACAAGCCACCGACACCAACTGGCCACTGCGAATGCGAGAAGCACTGAAGGAGTTGCTGGTGCGGCAGGAAAGCTTGGCAGCGGCCATCACCGCGAGTGCGGGATACGGGAGACCGGAACATCTTTGGATCGCGCAGGCCCCCGGCATTCCTCCGAAGGCCACTGCTGCGGCTTTCGTCCGGCGCAGCCGCGAGGCGAAATTATACACGTGGACCGCCGCGCAGGTCGAGTTCCTCACCGAGTTGCCCACCGAAGAGGCCCGGGCGATACTCGAAAAACTGTTTCGTGCGGGTGGTGTCGAAGAGGCTGTCGTGGTCGCGCTATCGCGACTATCCTCGCCCGCGGATGTCCCTATCTTCAAACGGTATCTCGGCAGTCCATCGTCCAAAACCGTCTCGGCGAGCTTGCGCGGACTCGCGGATCAAGCGGCGCGGGCCGAACCCAAGGATTGGGCGAAGGCGATCGGAGCGCTGCGGCGCTTCGCCGACCCGAAGACGGACGAGAAAGTTCGCTCGGCGCTCGTGGCTTGGCTGCAAGCGCAGACGAAGCAGACCCACGGCGACAAAGTCGCCGATTGGGAAGCGTGGTTGGCGAAGGCGCACCCGGACGCGGCCAAGGAGTTGACAGCCAGCACCGGCTACGATCCTGTGAAATGGAAGCCGAAGCTCGACGCGGTCAAGTGGGACGATGGCGACGCCGCGAACGGGCAGAAACTGTTCTCGAAGGCGAACTGCGCCGCCTGCCACAACGGGGGCCAAGCGTCCGGGCCATCGCTTGAAGGGGTGGCCAAGCGCTTCAGCCGCGACGACCTGCTGACGACGATGTTGGATCCGAACCGCGACGTGTCGCCGCGCTACCGCACGATCCGCGTCACGACGGTGCAGGATAAAACGTATGAAGGCATCGTGATCTACGAAGCGACCGATGGCGTCATCTTGCAGACCGGCGCCGATGCGACCGTGCGGATCGCCGGCAAGGAGATTCAATCGTCGAAACCGGGGACGCTCTCGCTCATGCCAGCCGGGTTGTTGGACGAGTTCAAACCGGCCGAGATCGCCGACTTGTTCGCGTATTTGAAAACGCTCGATTCATCCAAACGTTAGCCCGACGCGCCAGCGAGGGAATCCGAGACCCTCGCTGGCGCGTCGGGCTAACAAGATTCCAGAGGTTCCCCCCATGCGACTGCTCCTCTCCTTCGGATTGCTTCTCTCCGCATCGACCGCTTTCGCCGACGAAAAACCCGCCTTCCGCGCCGGCGCGTTCGCGATGGACGTCACTCCGCTGAAGTTCCCCGTTTCGGTCAACGGCGGCTTCGCCGACAACACTGCGACCAAAGCCAACGATCCGCTGCACGCTCGCTGCCTCGTGCTCGACGATGGGAAGACCAAACTCACCATCGTCGTCGTCGATAGCTGCATGTTGCCGCGCGAGTTACTCGACAACGCCAAAGCACTCGCCGAGAAAGCGACGAAGATCCCGACTTCACACATGATGATCTCGGCGACGCACACCCACACGGCCCCGACTTCGACATCCGTGTTCGGCAGTCCCGTCAACGCGGACTACGTCGAGTTCCTGACGAAGAAAATCGCCGCCGGGATCGCGAAGGCCGATGCGAATCTCGCCCCCGCCGAGTGGGCACGCGGTTCCGTTCAAGAGCCATCGCTGTTGTTCAACCGGCGTTGGAAGATGAAACCGGGCGTGCTGAACAGCGATCCGTTCGGGATCGGCACGGACCAAGTCCGCATGAATCCCGGCCACCTACTCCCCGACCTTCTGGAGCAAGCGGGGCCGACCGATCCGGAGTTGTCGTTCCTCGCGGTGCGGAGTGTAAAGGGGGAACCGATCGCACTACTCGCGAACTATTCGTTGCACTACGTCGGCGATCTCCCGGCGCTGTCGGCCGATTACTTCGGGGTCTTCGCGGAACTCGTCGGCTCCGCCATCGGCGCGAAGGAGGGGTTCGTCGGCATCTTGTCCAACGGCACAAGCGGCGACGTGAACAACGTCGATTACAAGAACGCGCCGGTGAAGACCAAACCGGGCGAGCGCTCCCGGACCGTGGCCGGGGTACTCGCCGGGCACATCGGGAAGGCTTTTCCGAAGCTGACCTTCAGCAAGGAGTGCTCACTCGCCGCGGCGCAGACCGAACTCGAATTGAAGGTCCGCAAGCCCGCCGAAGCCGAGGTCGTCCGCGCCAAGTCGATCTTGGAAAAAGCCGGGGAACGCAAACGCACAGCCCGCGATGAAGTCTATGCCCATGAAACAGTCGAGTTGCAAAAGTATCCGGACGCGGTGAAGTGCAAACTGCAAGCGTTGCGCATCGGCGACCTCGGTATCGTCGGCATCCCCTGCGAAGTCTTCACGGAGATCGGGCTCGCCATCAAGAAGAACTCACCCCTGAAGGCGACATTCACGATTTCGCTGGCCAACGGCTACAACGGCTACTTGCCGACCCCGGCTCAGCACAAACTCGGCGGTTACGAAACGTGGCGGGCCCGGTCGAGTTACTTGGAAGTGGCCGCATCCGACAAAATGATGTCGGAGATCGGGAAACTGTTGAAAGAAGCGACGGGGAGGTGACCTGGTAAGTCGGGTCGAGTCTACGAGACGCCTCGAAGACTCGACCCACAAAGAACCGTCCGCGCCAACTATTGATCAAAACCATTCCCCGGATCCGACCCCGCCATGAGCCGACGGAAGCCACCACCCGATTACACCGAGCAAATCGAAGATTTGATCGACCTCGCCGGGGACCTGCCGGAAGGCCCGGCCAAGGTCGCCATATTCGAGGAAGCGGTGGCGCTCGCCGATCTCCACCGCGACGACCAACTCGGGTACGACACGCGGATGGAAATGCTCTGGCCGAGCTACCACGCCAGCCGGCAGGATCTGCTGCTGGTGCACTTCGCGTGGTGTTTGGCCAAGCTCGATGCCGATCCGGACTTGGGCGCGCACGAAGCGCTCTGGGCTTACCGCTGGGTGCTCGACACCATGCCCGGCTTTCCGGATATCCCCAAGAGTCAGATCGAAGAAGCGATCCGCGATATGATCCGCCGCTACGAGCAAGTCGGCGCATCCCTGCGGCCCTGCTATCTGCTCCACCGGCGGATTTTCCGCGGCCTCGGCGATCGCGACGCCGCCATCGCCGCGCACAAGAAGATCGCCCGCACCCGCCGCGATTGGCTTTCGGACGACCTCGAAACCGACAGAGCGTTCGCGGTGTTCTTCGCGGTCTTCCTCGAGAAGTACGCCGAAGGGGTGCGACTCGGCGAGAAGTTCCTCCGCGAACGCTACGTCACGACCCATTTCCGCGGACTCGTCTTGACCGATCTGATGCTGCCGCTCGCGCGGCTCAACCGCTGGGACGAAGCGGCGGATTTTCAGAAGCAGTCGCTGCCGATGCTGAAGAAAGAGCGGCAGAGCGCGGGCAACTTCGCCCTGCACGCCGAGTACCTGTGCATCGTCGGCAACTACGCCCCGGCCGTGAAGATCTACGAAGGTCACTTCGAAGAAGGGGCGACCGAACCGAACCGCATCACGCGTTTCGACTACTTCCGTTCCGGCAAGTTCCTTTGCGAGCGCCTGCGGCTCGCGGGCAAACCCCAGACGAAGCTCCGCATCCCCGATGCGGTGAAGATCCCCGGCGCCGACGCCGGCCGCATCCGCAGCGACCTTCTGGCAAAGTGGTTCGACGAACAACTCGCCGATTTGGTGCGCCGATTCGACGCCCGCAACGGCACGCCCTTTTTCGCCGGGGAAGTCGCCAAGTTGAACGGGTTGCACGAACTCGCCGAGGAGTACGCCGCGCGTTCGGCGAAGCCGAAACCGAAAGCTAAGAAAAAGCCATGAGCACGACGGTCGAAGACGACATCGAACACTTGCTGCGCGAGTCGCGCGGGCTTCCCCACGGGCCGTCGCGCATCGCTCTCGTCGAAGAAGCGGTCCGCATCGCCGATTCCCGCAACGATCTCCCGAAGGCCTTCGAGTGCCGGCTCGAACTCGTCAGCGCCGCTTCCTCCGGCGGGCAACCCGACGTCCAACTCGTCGCCTTCGCGTGGTGCCTGAGCCAATTCGACCGCGACAAACAATTATTCGGAGGGCGCTCGACGGAAGTCGATCTGCTCTGGAAGTACAAATGGGTCGCGGGGGCGCTGCCGAGCTTCCACCAGGTTTCGCGGAAGCAGATCGCGGAGACACTCGACGACCTGCGCCGCCGCCACAAGGCCGACGGTTCGACGATGCACGCGGTGCACGATGAAGAGCAATCGGTTGCCATCAGCTTGGGCGACAAACCCGCCGCAGAGGAAGCCCACCGGAACTTGCTCGCGGCCAAACGGGACATCTACAGCAATTGCCCCGCCTGCGTGCAAGATCGGCTCGTCAGCTACCACCGTTTCTTCGACCGCCACGAGGAGGCCATCGCCGCGGCGAAGCCGATCCTCACGGGCAGGCTGAGTTGCAGCACCGTCCCGCACCGCACCTACCCGAAGTTGATCAACTCGCTCTTCAAGCTCGACCGACTCACCGAAGCGATGCAGTATCACCGCATCGGCTACCCGATGGTGTCGTCGAACCCCGGTCACACGGCCTACGTCGATGACCACATCCGCTTCTTGGCCCTGACGGACAACCACACGCGAGCCGTGCGGCTGACGCAGAAACACGTCCGCGCCGCGCTCGATTACGCCAGCCTCAACACCCGCTACGCCTTCCTGCGCGACGTGCGGTTGCTCGTCCACTTCCTCAAGGAGTCGGGGGTCAAGTCGATCACTCTCTCGCTCCCGGATGAGCACCCGTTGCACGCGCCGTCGGGCCGGGTGAAAGTGCCCGAATTCTTCGACTGGCTCGACGCGGATACCCACCGCATCGGTGCGCTCTACGACGCCCGCAACGGCAACGATACCTTCATTCGCGGATTGGCGGAGGACGTGGCCCCAACCATGGCGATGAAACCGCACCCGTTCCGAAAGTCGGCCGTGGAGATATTGTGACCGAATTGCCACCGGCTCCCATCGCCGGACTCACTTTCGGTTCGCCGGTCGAAACGGCGCGGGCCGCGCTGCAGGCCTTCGCGTTCACCGGTTCCGTGGCCGATGCTTGCGCCGCGGCCGCTTGCCGGGCCGGGCTGTGGCTCGCCTTCGACTTCTTTCAAGAATCCCATGCCCTCAGCCAAGACTTAGACACTCCGGAAGGTAGTTTCTGGCACGGCATTCTGCACCGGCGTGAGGGGGACGCGGCCAATGCCGCCTACTGGTTCCGGTGCGTCGGCCGGCATCCCGTCTTGACGGAACTGGAGCGGGAGGCTGCCACACTGGGTTTCGTATCGGCCGACCGCAACGGGTTCGCATTCGGATTCATCGAAGCTTGTACCCGGACGGGGAATTCGACCGAGCGTGTGGAACTGCTGAAATGGATCCAGTACCGCGAATGGCAGATGCTCTACGAACATTGCCACGACCTCGCCAGCGGAGCGTAAACTTCCCATGAAGTCGCCCGTTCGACGCTTGCAATCCGAGTAATCGCCGCGGTAAAATGCTTGTGTGCATGAACCCGCACTATCCCTGGCGCGTCTCAGATAGCGAACCGGCGTCGGCCC
>JANOSQ010000666.1:0-7262 GCA_031415915.1 Fimbriiglobus sp.
CTGGGCCGGCACCAAGTACCCCTTCACGGGGGCGATGGCGATAGCGTTCGAACCGCCCGAGGAACCGGCCGAGCCGGTGCCCGACTTGTTCGTCGGCGCGGCGACGGGGCCGGTGTCGTCGTCCGAAGATCCCCCTTTGTAACTCCGCAAACCGACGCCGCCCCAAGCGAGCGCGAGCACGGCGCACAAGATCCACGGCAGCCAAGTCACCCCGGCGAGGAACGACTTGCCGCCGGCGCTCGGCCCGCCGATGCGCAGCTTCTGCACGCGGGCTTTCAAGTCCCGCGACTCGGCCGAGATCGGCTTCGGCGCGGGCGCTTGCAGCAGGGCCACCGGCTCGTCGGTCACGTTCATCGCAACACCTTCAGGCGGAATCTGGGGAAACACCGAGCAGCGGTCGGAGCACTTGCAAACAGGCCGCCAAGACCGCGGGGCGATCGAGGGCCGCGGCGTCCACCGCGAGCTGATCGCCCAAACCTTGAAACAGGGCCATGATGATCGAGGCCTTCGCACTCGCCGGAATGCCGCCGGGCGCCGGGGGCATCGCTTCGATATCCGCGACGATGTGGGCGCGCCAATTGGCGTTGGCCGCCGCCAGTTTCGCGCGGAAGTCGGGCCGGTGGCGGATCTGCGCTTGGAAGGTATGGACGAGGGAAAACAACTCCGCTTTCTCCCCGTCGGGCCGGGCCAGCATCCGCGTGAGGCCGAATTTTGTCCGCTCGTAGGCCGAGCCGCCCTGCCCCGATCCCGTTGGGCCGAAGCCGCTGCGGGCCGCGTCCGCCATCATTTCTTCGATCATCCGCAGCAGCATCCGGTCGAACACCGCCAACAGTATCGATTCCTTCGCGGGGAAATAGTAGGTCAGTTGACCCCGGCTCATGCCCAAGCGACCTTCGATCCGCCCGAGGGAAAGCCGGTGAATGCCTTCCCCCGCAATGATATCGGTGGCCGCGTTCACGATGTCATCGCGGTGTCGGCGGGCCACGGCGGAGTCCGAGTCCGGCGCCGTTGAAGGGGCGTTCGCCGGACGGACTACCGGATTGTCCAACAGCGCAAGTTTGCGGGGAGCCATTCCCCATGATTAGACCGATCAGTCTAATTTCGGCAAGTGCACCCCGCGGATTTCCCACGGAGGTGTCTGACCCGGAACCCCCGCCTTCCGCGTTGCTAACGCTCGCCACTCTGGTACCCTTCTTGTACCCCACCCGCCCTCGGTAATCGGAGTGTCCTCGATGGTTCGCCTCCTCTCCCTCATCGCCTCGATCGCTTGCGTGGCGAGTGCCCAAGCCGCCGATCCTTGGCTGACCTTCCCCGGCGGCGATGGCCCCGGCAAGGGGAAAAAAATCGTCCTCGTCTCGGGGGATGAAGAGTACCGCTCCGAAGAGGTGATGCCTCAACTCGGGCAGATCCTCGCCAAGCACCACGGCTTCGATTGCACCGTCCACTTCGCTATCGATCCCAAAGATGGAGCGATTCAGCCCAACGTCAACAACAACATCCCGGGCTTGGAAAAGTTGAAGGACGCCGACCTGCTCATCCTGTTCACCCGGTTCCGCAATTTGCCCGACGACCAAATGAAGCACGTCGCCGAGTACATCGAATCGGGCAAGCCGATCATCGGCCTGCGCACCGCGACGCACGCTTTCAACATCTCCGGCGGCGCCTACAAGAAATACTCGTGGGGCAATAAGGACAAAGACTTCGACGGCGGCTTCGGCCGGCACATCCTCGGTGAAACGTGGGTCGCCCACCACGGCAACCACGGCAAGGAAGGCACGCGCGGGATCGCCGCCAAAGGCGAAGAGAAGAACGTCATCCTCAAAGGGATCGACGCGGGGAGCATCTTCGGCACGACCGACGTTTACACCGCGAAGCCGCCCGCCGATTGCAAAGTGCTCGTGTACGGGGAAGTGACCGAGACCCTCAAGCCCGATTCGAAAGCCGTCGCCGGGAAGAAGAACGACCCGATGATGCCGATCGCGTGGACGCGGGACTACAAGACCGAGTCCGGCCAGACGGCGAGGATCTTCACGACGACGATGGGCAGCGCCGACGACCTGAGCCACGAGGGCACCCGGCGGATGCTCGTGAACGCGAGTTACTGGGCGTTGAAAATCGAAGAGAAGATCGCCGACAAATCAAAGGTCGATCTGGTGGGCGAGTACAAGCCGACACCGTTCCGGGCGAAGAAGAACGAAGATTGGAAGCCGGGAAAGAAACCGGAAGACTTGTTGAAGTGAGAAGCGGTGGTTGCCGACCTACGAGCTCTCGGCCCGGCCGAGGGCGTCGTTCTCGGTGCGGGTGATCGTCCCGGCGGCGCTCACCGTCTTGGTGACCAGCCCCTTCTTGTCGTAGCCGGTTTCGGTGCGGTAAGTCTTGACCATGAGTTGAGCCGCTACTTCTTGTCCGCTTCTTTCGCCTTCTTCACCGCGGCGCGCAAATTCTTGATGATTGTGGCATCCTTCTCTTCGGTCGCCAGATAGTCTTCGACGGCTTGAATTCGCTTCGGCTGCAGCAGCAGGGATCCGACTACCCCCGCGGCCGTTCGCCGCATGTCGAGGTCCGGATTGCTTCGCATCTGCTCGAACAACCATTCGTAGGTGGCCTGATGATCCACCATGCGGCGGGCGAGCAATCCGACAAACCAGATTGCATTCCGTCGGTCCTCGTTTCGCCAGTCTTTGTTCGAGGTCGAGATTTGAACCAATTCGATCGCCTTGTCGCCCCGCAATTGATCGTGCTGACTGGCCATGTCGAGCCGACTCAGTACTCGTTGAGTGTGGTACTCGTCCGCCTTGCCGGTCACCCAGGATTTCAGCAACGCGGTACGCTCTGGGGTGGAGAACCAGTCCGCCCGTTCTTTGGCGCACAGCACTTCGTCCAGTGCAATCTGGGCTCTCAAAGGGAGATCGCCGGGTTTCTTGCGCCACCGGGCGAGCAGATCACCGGCGAACTTCGCGTCCGACTCGCCGAGCGTCCGGACCATCCAGTAGCACAGCTCGGGGGTGGCGTCTTGGGCCAGCTTCGCAGACAACTCCGGTTGATCTTCGGGTTTTGCATTCGCGTACTTCTCGACTGCCTCCGCCAAGAGCGAGTGCTGCGCGTGGCGCCGGTCGTCGAGTTTCCGGGAACGGCAGATGAATGGTAGACGACGATCCATCGCCGCCCCGAGCACGCCCTCCCGTTCATCGAGGGACCAGATTCCCTCCTCGTCGACTTCGAATCGCGCACTAGCCGGATACCCCGCGCTGTGCCGGAACATTTGCGTGTCGCGGAACGACCGCCCTTTCAGTTTGGCCGATCCGCAATAGACGTGGACGATCTCCAAAGTGGCGACCGAGCTATTCCGATCCACATCGCCGATACTTTTCACTTGGGCCCGCACGAGGATCAGTTTGAGTAGGGCAGGATTGGCGGGGCGGTCCTCTTCCTCTTCGGGCGCCTGGAGTATGGCGAGCTTGACGGCGCGATCCTCCTCCTGGTCTGGCGGCGAACCGCACCCGGAGAGGAGCGAAATCAGGACTACAGTGGTGACGGAAGTGCGCATGGGTCGTCGACCTCACGAGACGGGACGGGACGGAGCCAAACCTACTGGTTCACCGTGGACCAAGTCCCAGGGAACTCATCGGCCTTGTCCGTCACCTCGCGGCTGTCAACGTGATCGAATCGGTAGCAATGTGATCCGGAGTATCATTGATGGTGGGGCACCCGTGCGGGTGCCCCGGTTCCATTCAGCTCAGGCTCGTTTCCGCTTCCACGGCGACGGCCATTTCGGTGAGCCGCGCGGCCGTGACGCCGATGCGTTCGAAGCATTCGGCCACGATGCTGTTCGGCGTCGTGAAGATCGTGATGAGCAGATCCATCGGTGCGATCGACGTGCGGCCGTAGTCTCGGGCGCGGGCGTAAGAATCGCGGATGACGCGGATGACGTTGTCGCTCAGGAACTCGCGGTTGAGCCGCAGCGGGGGCACCGGCTCCGCGTCTTGGTAGAAGAGGTCGCGGAATTGATCCTGCAACCGACCGGTGTCGGCCCCGAGGCGGTTGGTCCAAGCGTAGACGGAAGCGTCGGGCGTGCCGAGCAAGCCGAGGAACAGGTGCGGGGTGCGGACGCTGTCCCAGTTGGTGCTGTGGGCGTGGGCCAAAGAATCGAGGAGGGCTTGCGCCGTCGCGTCGTCGGTCACATCGGGGCGAACTCGGCCGTCGAGCAGGAAAATGTCGTCGTCGTAATCCGACATAGCGGAGGCCCCGGCGGAGTGTAGCACCAGAAACGGATGGCGCTGGGTACAAGTTACGGGAATTATGCGGGAGGCGAACCGCGACCGCAAGGCGGTTCTCCGCCGGGATCTGATAATTTCGCTTGTGGGCTGTCCGACTTCCCACCACCATACAGCGGAGCGAACCGCCGGTTCACGCCGGCACTCACCCGACCCCGCGGATGGCCCCATGCGGCTAACGATGGTTTACAGCTTCGCGACCGTCCTGCTGGGTTTCCCGGCGCTGGGAGCCGACGCACCCAAGCCCTATTCCTCGCCGTACGCGGTGAAATTCCAGCACTCCGAGAAAGAGTTGCTCAAGGACATCCTCGAGAGCGAGCGCGGCGATCCCGAGGCGCAATCGCGGATTCCCTTCGAAGAATGGGTCGGGGCCATCGGCGGGGAGAACCCGTTGATCCACGACAGCACTGGCACCGGCCACAAGGACAGCCGCGCCAATCCCGATTGATCTTTTCCCGAGGCCCGACTATTGTCCGCGTCCCCCCGCGTTCGCCGGGGGATTGGCCCGCGAGACGACACGGATGTCGTGGTTCAGGCCTTGGTTCATCCGCGGCGGCATTCTGACCGCGCTCGCGGCCCTCATCGGGGCCGGGATGTGGGCGTACAACTGGGTCAGCCCGGAGAAGGTGCGCGCCGCGGTCGTCGAGAATTTGCAGGGGCAGTTCGACGATTCCGTCGAGGTCGAAGTCGGCTCGGCCCACATCCGCCTGTTCGGCGGCGTCTCGGTGAATGAACTCAAACTCACCCGCCGCGGCGAACAGGAACCTTTCCTCCACGTCCCTTCCGCCGTTATCACCCACGACAAAGAGCGGCTGAACCGGGGCGAACTCGTCATCCGCAAGATCGAATTCGATTCGCCGACCGTGCGGCTCGTGCGCGCGGCGGACGGGAAATGGAACGTCGTCGGCATCGCCAAACCGAGCACAAGCGAGAAGCCGATCCCGACGATCCTCGTGAAGAACGGCACCGTCTTCATCGAGGATCGCAGTGCGGCGGCGATCCCCGCGTTGGCGATCCGCAACATCAAGTTGAATGTGTTCGGCGACGCTCTGCCGTGGATCAAGTTCGACGGTCAGGCCAAGGTCGGCTTCGGCAACGAGCCGGAACAGGATCCGACGGCGTTGAGCATCCCGGTGGCCGCGACGGTGAAGTGGAACCGCGAGACGAACCAAGCGCAGGGGAAGGTCGAGATCAGCGACCTCGAGATCGGCCCCGACTTCGCGGGGGTGTTCGCCCGGCTGCACCCGGCCGCATTGGAATACGCCCAGAACATCCGGGCGAAGACGGCCATCCGAGCCGACTTCACGCTGCCCGGCACGACCGGTGGTACTCCGACCTACGATGTGAAGTTCGACGTCCGCGAAGGCCGCTTCGAGGACGAGGCACTGCCGTGGCCCATCGATCGATTCACCGGGTCGATCCGCATCCGCGACGGCCGCGTGACGGTGGAGAAAGCGACGGCCCGCCTGGGGAAATCGTCCGTCGAAGTCAGCCTGAAAACGAAAGCGGACGTCTTTTCGATCGGAGCGTCGGCGTTTCCGCTATGCGGCCCGCGCTTGCGACCGCCGGTGTTTTCGCATCTGCTGAGGCCGCCCGCTCCCGCGGTGCCGCCGGTGGAATCCGGCGACGATCCGTTCCACGCGTTCGAAGAGAAGCTCGACGAGTTCGACCTGACAGTCCACGCGCTCACCCTCGACGACGATTTGTTCCGACGATTGACGCCGAAGGCTTCGGTCATCCAGCGGATGTTCTCCCCGGTGGGCGGAGTCGATATCGCCGTCCGCTACGACCGCAAAGACGGGGGCTGGAAGCGCGAAGTCGAAATCCGCCCGAACAAGCTCGCCATCAAGTACGAGAAGTTCCGCTACCCGATCCACGACCTCGCGGGGTCGGTGAAGAAAGTCGTCGCCAGCGACGGCACCGACGAGTTCCGCCTCGACCTCACCGGTACCGCCGGCGGGCGGCGCGTGGGCATGACCGGGAAGGTCGCGGGGGAAGGGCCGGACCCGTTCATCTCGCTGAAGATCGCCGGGAACGATATCCCCATCGACGACGCGCTGATGGCGGCTCTGCCGGGGAAATACCCGGTGTCACTCGGCAAACTGCGGGGCAAAGCGCGAGGCGACTTCAAGATCGATATCCGCCAGCCGCACGGCGTCAACCGCTGCGAGAACACATTCAACATCCGGGTCTATGACGGCGCGGTGAACTACACGCACTTCCCTTTCCCCGTGAAGCAGGTGCGCGGCAACGTGTTGGTGCGCGTCTCGGCGAGCGACCCGAAACGCCCGTTGCGACCCGGATTGGCGATCGTTCCCGAAGAAGACACCGACCGCGTCGAACTGAGGAACTTCGAAGCCGTACACGACGGCGGTCGCTTCTGGATTTCCGGCGAGAACGAAGCCGTGCCGGGAACGGCGGATCGCAAACTGACGCTCCGCGTGCAGGGGGAGAATTGCCCCATCGACGCCGAGTTCAAAGCCGCTCTGCGCGAGATCAAGCTCGATTCCACGATCCGCACGTTCAACCCGCGCGGCGATCTGACCTTCGGGGCCGACGTGGAAATCTGGGATCGCAGCGGCCGCACGCCCCCGGCCGACCGCTTGCCCGATGTCGTGTTGCCCAGCGCCGTTCCCGGTGGGCCGGAACCCGTGGTCGCGCTGTTGCCGGCGGAGCCGCCTTTCAATCCGAGCACGGACATGCGGCTTTCGTTCCACTTCAAAGGGCCGAGCGTGACGCCCACGTTCTTCCCGTACGATCTGCACAACCTCGCGGGGTTACTGCGCTACCACGGCGGTCGGGTCGAACTCGTGAAGTTCAGCGCCAAGCACGGCGCCTCGGAGTTGAAGCTCGACGCCGGGGACATCCGATTCGCCGAGAACGGGGAACTTTGGGCCAACCTCGGCGGCATCAGCTTGAACCCGATGGTCGCCGACGAAGCCTTGATGAAGGCGATGCCGGAGAAGATCCGAACCGCCTTCCGCGACT
>JANOSQ010000667.1:0-3199 GCA_031415915.1 Fimbriiglobus sp.
GGCGTCAGGGTGTATTCGAAGTAGTCGCCGAAGCGGCCGTAGTCGCGCTCGCTGCCGCGGGTGTTCTTGGGGTTGTCCGGGTGCGGGACACGCAGCACGGTGTAGCGCTTCTCGCCCGTGACGAAGCTCATCGCGTTCCACGGCAGATCGACGGTCTTCGGATCTTTGGCTTTAGCATCCCAATTGCGAGTCTCGCCTTCTTTGCCTTTGCCGTCGGGGCGGAGATAGTAAGTCTGCTTCGCCGTGGTCTTCGATACTTCTTGGGTGGCGCGGAAGTGGAACCCGGCGTGCTGCGGGTCGCCGTCGAGCTTCACGCTGTCGAGGGTCGTGCCCAGTTCCGTGCTCCAGTCGAGCAGAGTGCCACCGGGGACGTGGTAGACGGTGACGGTGCGCTTCTCGTCGGCGAAGCTTTTGCCGTCTTTGCCGTGCCACGAGATCGCGGCGGTGTGGCGGGCGAATACCGGGCCGGCGACTTTGTCCGTGATCTTGTCGGTGGTGCTGTACACGGCGTCGGTGCCGTGCCAGATGTCGGCGGTCTGCTTGTCGCCGTAGCTGATTTTGTTAAAGCCGAAGAACAACCCCCGGTGGTGCGGGAAAAGGAACTCCTTCGTGTTCGGATGCGCCCCGCTGCTGAGGAGCGTCTTGCCATCGGTCGGATCGAACATCTGGTGGAAGGGTTTGAAGGTGAGGTAGTGATCCTTGGCGTCGTGGGGCTTATCGACGAAGCGGAGAGTTTTTCGACCGTGGTCATCGAAGCCTAGATCGAGATGTTCGCCCTTCGCCTCGGTGAATTTGAAACTCGGCACGTGATCGGTGACGAAGCCGAAACCTTTTGTCGCCGTGAGTTCCTCGCCGGCTTTGAGGTTCTGGAGCACGCCGACGCGCCCGCTGAGTTCGACGTGCTCCTTGCCGAGTTTGACCGCTTGATGCTCGAAGGTTTCCGGAAGACGCAGCACGACGAAGCGGGCGTCCTTCTTACCGCCTTTGATGATGATGTCGTCGGCGGCGAAGGTCGGCAGGGCCGATGCGAACAGGGCCAAGCAAGCGAGGATTTTCATGGCGGGAGGGCCTTTCAAGTCTTGGTGAAGACGAACTTCTTCGGGTTGCCGGGGGCGAGGGCGGTCTCGGCCGCAGGACGATAGAGTACCACTTCTTCGATCTTCTTCGCCAATTCAAAATCTTTGTCGGTGATGCCGCCGGCGTCGTGGGTGCGCAGCTTCACCCAGAGTTTGCCCCAAGTTACAGCGAGGTCGGCATGGTGCCATGCGGCTTCGCAGAGGTAGCCGACGGCGTTCACGGCCATCAGCGTCTGCGGCCAGCCGTCGGTGTTGTACTTCCGGCGGATCCAGCCGTCTTCAAAGTACCACTCGGTGAGCCCGAGGGCGATCAGGTGCTCGGGGATTTCGTGGTCGGTGTAGACGGGCATACGAGTGCGGAGTTCGGAGTTCGGAGTGCGGAATCCAAGACATCCGCTCAATCGAATCATACCAAAAGTCGAACGGGCACTCTTTCACTCCGCACTCCGAATTCCGCACTCCGTGCTTCCCATGGATCGATTCAAACAACTCTTCCGCGAACGCGCCCTGCAATTCGGGGACTTCACCCTCGCATCGGGGAAGAAGAGCAGCTACTACGTGAACTCGAAGAAGGTGCTTTTCCACGCCGAGGCGATCTCGCTGCTGGGGGATGCACTCTACGACGCCACGAAGGAGTTGGACTTCCAAGCCATCGGCGGGTTGGAGGTCGGGGCCATCCCGATGGCCACAGCGGCGCTCACGAGCTTCCACCGCAACGGCCGGTCGCTCGAAGGTTTCTTCGTCCGCAAGCAGGTCAAGGAACACGGGGCGAAGGAGCGGCTGGAAGGTTTGGTGAAAGCGGGTGATTCCGTTGTGGTGATCGACGACGTGCTCACCACCGGCGGCAGCGTGCTACAAGCGATCGAGGTCGTCGAAGCGATGGGGGCTAAAGTGGTGCGGGTCGTCTGCATCTGCGACCGCTTGCAAGGGGCCGGGGCGGCGTTGGCGAAGTACGACTTCCGGCCGCTGTTCACCGTCCGCGATTTCGGCATTCCCGCAGACCTCACCCCCTAACCCCCTCTCCGAAGCGGCGCAAAGCCGGGAGAGGGGAGACTTCCATTTTCACGACACACGATACTGCAACTTGAAATCCGCTCTAATATCGCACGCTCGTTGAATTCACCGTTTTCGATGTGAGAGGCGAGGGCGAGGACAGCCGCGTCCACGCCGCCCGTGCGAAATACGTCCAACAAGCGCTTGTGGACGAACGGGATGACACCGTAATCGGGATGCTTTCGGTTCCGTCCGATGTGGAAGTCCCGCATTCGGGCCACCAGGCCCTTCCAGATCGGAACGATGTCCTCCAGTCCGGCGGCGGTCAGGAGCAACTGGTGGAAGGCGAAGTCGGAGTCGATCACCGCAGCGTCATCTTTCTTCCGACACGCCGACGTCATCGTCTCGATGATGTCTTGCAAGCCGTCGAACTGGTCGGCGGTCATCACGGGCAGGCAAAGCCGCAGGGCGTAGGTTTCGATCTGGACTCGGAGTGTTCAAAAGGTCGTTCACGACTTCCCGCGCCGGCGAGGCTACCGATACGCCGCAGTTCCTCTTGGCGACGAGCAAGCCTTCGTGGACGAGTTGCTGGAGTGCATTGCGGATCGGCATCCGGCTGACCCCGAAGCGATGGGCCAAGACCTCTTCCCTCAGGGGTGTGCCTGGTGCGTACCGGCCGCCCATGAGTTCGCCTCGCAGACGGCTCGTGATCTGTTCGCCAATGCTCCGGAAAGTGGCCTGCATAATATAACCCATAGATTGCTACCCATCGATCCCAGCTTCTCCGCGTGAATCGAATTGAACTTCCCCGCGAAAAAAACACACGCGTATCAGCAGCGTCCCCGTGTGAGGTCGGCGAAAAGGACGCCGGCCCGCGCAGTCGGAGATCGCATAACGCCGTAGACGCAGTCGGTAAGGCCGGCGAAGTAACCCCGTGTGAAATGGAGCAGGCCGCTGATAGCGACGATGGTGGAGACCCTACCGAAGGCCGGGATCGCGAATGGACTTGGGGCCCGGAAGGTCGACCCCAGCAGGGGGGCCGAGATTTGCAAGCAGGCCGAGAGAAACACGGAATTCAGGGTTTGAAGTCTCCCTTGGAAGGACTTCGTAGGGCGGGTGGAGTCTTCGGA
>JANOSQ010000668.1:0-2497 GCA_031415915.1 Fimbriiglobus sp.
GTCTGTTGTGTCGCCGCGCTCGTACTCGGCCTCGTAGAACCGCAGGCGCTCGTCGGCCCGAGCATCGTCCTCGCCCTGCTGGGACTCGGGTTCTACGCGGCTTACTTCACCCTGCCCATCGACGTCGGAACCCCGCGCCGATTGCTCGTCCCGTGGATCGACGTGCTGACGTTCTCGGTGAAGCACCACACGATCCCCGGCGAAGACCGCTATCGCAATGCGACCTTCCTCGGCATCCTCGGGGTCGCGGCGGTGCTGATCGCCTTGGGTCGAACGGTCGCCCCCGGCGTTCTGCACGACGGGCCGGGGGTGCTGAAAAAGTTGAACCAATCGTACGATTCGTGGAAGGTTCTCGGCCGGGCGATGATGATCGCCTTGGGATTGGCCGGCCTGTTGGCGGTGCGATTGAAATCGTGGCCAATCTGGATTCGCTCGTCGATCATCCTCGTCGGGTTGGCTTGGGCCGCGGTGTTCCTGATCGGCAGTTTCACGCGGGCACTGCCGAAGGCTCCCGATCCGTACCTCGTGCCCTACGGGGTCATCCTGCTCGGCATCGGGTTGAGCTTCGTCGCCGTCGCCGTGCTCACCACGACCGACTCGCACTTGGTCGTGCTGACGCGCCGCGAATTGTCGGCCTACTTCTATTCCCCCATCGCCTACATCGTGCTCATCGGCATGGCGGCGTCCTCGGGGCTGGGATACTACGTCTTTATCGACAGCATCACCTCGGGGCCGCCCGGCAGCCCGCTCGCGGAGCCGATCGTCCGCGGCTACCAGACGCTCACGATCTTCGCCGCGATCCAGACGGTCTTCCTCGTCCCGCTGTTGACGATGCGGACCTTCAGCGAAGAAAAGCGCACCGGCACCTTGGAAGTGCTTCTGACGGCGCCGGTTCAAGAATCGACCATCGTCCTCAGCAAGTTCCTCGCGACGTGGTTCTTCTTCTTGCTGAGTTGGGCGCCCGCCGCGATCTACTTGATCGGCTTCCGCGTCGTCGGCGGTCAACCGTTCGACTTCAAACCGCTGCTGAGTTACTACATCGCACTCGCGGCCTGCGGCGTCTCCTTCGTCGGCCTCGGCATCTTCCTGTCGAGCTTGACGAAGAACCAGATCGTGAGCGCCTCGCTGACGGGGGCTTTCCTGTTCGCCCAACTGCTCACGGTGATCGTCCGACAATCGACCTCGGAATTCTTCTCGCCGGGGCTGCGGACGGCCCTCGGCAAGCTCGATTACCTCACGCTCTGGGGCCAAGCCCTTGGCGGCCAGTTGCCGGTGTCCGATGTGGTACTGCAACTGTCGCTCGGCGTGTTCTGGATCTTCCTGACGATCAAAGTGCTGGAAATCCGCAAGTGGGGCTGACCGCCCGTAGAAGGAACCCAACGCGATGAGTTCGCCCGATCCGACAATCGACACGCTCATTCAAAAGCGACGGAACTTCGGTTTCGTAATGCTCGCGCTTTCCATCTTTCTGCTCGGCTCGAGCGCGATCAACTTTACCAAAGCCTACAGCGACGCCCCGGCAGTCGAGAAGGCCGCGGACAATCCGTTGAAGCCGACACTCAGCAAAGACGAGAAAGACCCGGATACCAAGCTGATTCGCCCGGATTTCAATGAGAGAATCGCAGGGGCAATCTACAGTTTGCTCCCCGGGTTGCTTTTGGCCGCAGCGGGGTGCTGGTCGCTCTTCCGCTTGCCGGGGAGCAGCCCGGCCGTCGAGCGGAACCACAATCGGCTGCTCTATTTTTACGCCGGGGCGGTGTTCGGCGTCGGCTTCATGCTGCTGGGCTTCACGCTCTTCTACCTCTGGTTCGGCGAGTTGGTGAAGTGGTTGGGCCAAGCGGACAAGGCCGAGCCACTCAAGCCCCTGCTCGCGGTGCTCGCTTTGCTGCTCGGGGCCGGGTTGCTGTTCGCCGGCGTCCAACCGTTGCGAGCCGAGGAGCGCAACGATGCCCTCTTGCGGCGCATCGTCTACGGCACCAACTTCTTCCTCACGACGCTGCTCCTCGTCGTCGGGTTGATCTTCGTGAACGTGCTGGCCACACTGAAGCTGCCGAGCAAACTCGACACCAGCGAGAGCGGCTTCTACACGCTCTCCAAGAACACGACCGATTACCTCGCCACGCTCGACCAACAGGTGGTGATCTACACGACGATCCAAGACTCCCGCGAGGGGACGGACGCGCTGCGGGTGCTCAACGCCTTCCAAGAAGCAAACCCGAAGCAGGTGAAGTTGAAGCAACTCTCGCTGACGCTCGACAAGGGCGAGATCGCGGCGCTCAAGACGAAGTTCCCCTCGGCGGACATCGTCGATGCCGAAGGCCGGATCTCGCGACTGGGCCTCGTCTTGGCCATCGGCCCGGACGAGAAACGCTACCAGTTCATCGAGCAGGCGGAACTCTTCGGGCGCGAGGCGGGCCAGCAAGGCCCCGGCCGCAAGACCTTCCAAGCGGAACCGCGGATCATCCGCGAGATCCTGTTCCTCACCGAGAACAAGCGC